>JASHZA010000046.1 GCA_030042765.1 Candidatus Binataceae bacterium
CACCACCTCGGACCCCGCGTTGCCGCCGCCGACGACCAGAATCTTTCGGTTGCGGAATTCCTCGGGCTCGATCAGGTTGTAGAAAACGCGGGTGGGAGTTTCGCCTGCCAGATTGAGATGGCGCGGATTACCGCGCACACCAATCGCAAGAACGACGCAACGACCCCGAAACAGGTTGCCGCGGGCGGTTCTCACCACGAACCAATCCGCTTCACGTCGGATATCGGCCACTTCTTCGCGCTCATTGATCCGGAGTCCGGCCTGGGTGATTACCTTTTCCCACAACGCGATCAATTCCTCGCGTGAATTGTCCCCTTCAAGGAAGAAAGAGCCGTACTCGACGATATCGATTGGCGTGGCCTGAACGAACTTGGCTCGAGGATACGAGCGCAGTGTGCTCGCCGGCGTCATTTTTTCGAGTGTGACGTAGTTGAGGCCGGCGGCCTTGGCGGTGGCGGTGGCGCCCAACCCCGCCGGTCCGCATCCGACGATCACCACGTCGGATACATCGGGACGCAAGGGCGGCCGCATAGTCCGCAATTCATTGGAAATCGCCTCGATCACCTGTCGTCCGCTGCGCATGGCCAGATTGATCGACGCAGTCCCCGCCGCTTCCCCCACAATATAAAGATGCGGAATACTTGTTTGATAGGTGTCATCGACCGCGGGCACCTCCCTGGAGCGCTGCGGCGCAACCTCGGCCACTGCTTCCTGCGCACCTTCCTTGCGCGGCAGCATCCGGATCCATCCGACGCCTGCTCCCGCAAGAACCGCACATGCGAGTAATCCTATCCACCAGGGCGCCAGCCTGGTCCGCCTAAACGCGACCGCCGGAGAACCGAACCCGCTCGATCTCACCAGGTGTGGTACGTACAGGGTAAGCACCAATGGTTGCCGATGATCCGAAGGGAACTTCGGTGCGGGGTTGGGAAAATCCCTCATCGGGACCACGCCATAAGTGTGAAAGAGATGGCATTCTCCGCACTTGACGACAACCTTTTCCGAGACGGCGTGATCTTCTGCCGCCGCAGCAAACGCAACGACGCCCGCTGCAATCCGACGCTCAGGCCCTCGATCCGCTGAAGCCACTGATGGTGCTTCATGGGCGTGGCAGGTGAAGCATCGCCTTATCGCCAACGATGCCGGATCGCTCGGATTGCGGCTTTTTGCCGTGTCGAAATGGCAATCGTCGCAGGCGCTGCGCAGATGGCCGGCTGAATGCGTGAATACGGCGTTTATGTGCCGCACCGGGATGATGCCCGAGTAGGCGATCGTTTTGGGCGACTGCCCCACTGATTTCGGCATCCGCATGAAGGCGTCCTGCGGTGTCAGATGACATCCCGTCCCTTCGCACCCGCGCCAGGCAAATCTCATCCTTTCCGGGGATCCCGGCGCGACCGGCTCAACCAGGTGACAAGAGCGACAGGCAAATCCACCCGGCCGCGGAGGGTAGGCCGAGGTGATCAAAAGTTGATGCTCGTAATGATTGAAGGGTTGGGTGAAAAGGTGGCGCACGAAGAATTGACGCTTCATCGCGCCAGCCATGTGCTCAGGCACAGCACTGATGGCCGGATGTTTATGACAAAAGGTGCAAGCGAATGCCGCCGCCGCATTGATGTCGGCGGTGCGCCCCTGATGTTCGCCGTGACAGGTAAGGCAATCGAGGTTGTTCGACGAGGTCAGCACCAACCGCTTGCCCGACCGCAAACCGCTGTCCGCATCGGTCGCGTCGAAACCAGCATGTTTATTGGCATCCGCAAGATCGCCGTGACAACTTATACATCGGGCGCCGGCCGGTCCCCGCCACGGCCGGTGGCAGGCGGTACAATCGCCTTCGAGTTGGGCATGCGCCGCCAGCAGATGGCCAGGCTGGTAACTGGTGCGGGGCACGAGCACCAACGCCGCGATCACACCAAGAACGACGCCGGCGATCGATATCCAGGACCTCGTGCCCATCAAATCCCCGCGAAGTAGAGCACGCCAACCACGTGAAACGCGATCAGAACGATTACAGCCAACGCAAAGCAGATGTGGAAACGCAACCAGGCGACGCCAAGCCGCAGGTTGAAGCGATTGTGCTCGAGACGGATTTTCCGCTCGGCAATGTCAACCAGGCGCGCGTAAGGCTCGGCGTCGGTGCGCAGTTCCGCCGAGTCTGAACGCGCCGAAGCACAAACCACGGGGGCCAGATCCCTCCCGGTGAGAGTGGCCCAGAGCATCTTGCGGCCCGGCAGCGCGCCCGTCAGCAGCGGGCGCACATTGTGAAGGTAGGCGCGAACAAGCTCTTCAGAATGTCCGAGCACAGCTTCTTCCGCTTCAACGTATAGAGCGTGGAAAGCGGCGTCGACGTCTTCAATGCGTACCTCCTGCTCAGGCCACTTGCGCACGCGGGGCGGTAGTAGATCCTGAATCATGGCTCCGGTGAGGCCGCTTGCCACCAGCAATATCACCATCACCATAAGCGCCAATTCGAGCGTCGTGGCCCTCCCCTCGTCGACGTGCCACCAGAAAGGCAGCATCGCAAAGACCGCTATCGTAACGTGGGCGGCACGCCAGGCTTCGAGCCGGTCGAACAATACCATCCGCAGCGCCAGCCTTCGCGGTAAAAGCATTGCCCATCTAAGCCATCGGACGGAAAACCAGAGCATATGCTTGCGCGACGAATAGCTGGCAGCGAGTGCGAACATGACGGCCGTGATGATGCCGGTACGATAGGAGCCCAGGCGAGCGGGAACGTTCAACGTCACTTGATGGAGGACGAGCACCGCAGCGCCGCACAACACCGCCCACAGCGCGATAGAGGCGACGGGTGCCGCGTGTCGCCGGTCAGCGGCCTCGCCTATCTGCTCTCTCACCTGGAGGTCTTCCGGTAAACGGCGGGGCTAATCGCTCCCGCCGCGTGCCTTGCGAACGCGCGAGCCCTCGGCAATTGCACCGGTATCCTCGAAGAGCTTCGCAGGGTCGATTCTTATCGCGGCACCGGTCGGGCAGTTGTGGACGCATCCCATGAACGGCAGGCCGTCGCACAGGTCGCATTTGATAGGAAAGGCGACCGGCACGTGGTCGTAATCGCGTCCCGGCGATAGGGTCACCGGCTTGCGCTTGCTCGTTCGTCCGAATCCGAACAGTCGTTTGAGGAGCCCGCCGTCTCCAACATCGTGCTGTGCCACCGGATAGGGCCGGTAGAAATTGGGATCGTTCATCATGTGAGCTTTGCGCGCCTGGGCGCGGTCGAAGGTCGGCGTGTCTATCATCGCGATATTGTCGTAGGGGCAGGCGATTGCACAGTTGCCGCACCCGATGCACATATCGTACTGAAAGTATATTTCGCCCTCAGGCCGGCGCTTGATCGCCCCCGTTGGGCAGCTGTTCATGCATTTTGGATCATCGCAATGGCGGCAGGCGCTGGGGATCAGGTATTTCCCGATCTGAATGCCACTCCGAATCAGCCGGCTTTGGCCGTGCAACGACTCGCAGGCCTTGACGCAATTGTCACACTTGATGCAGAGGTCGAGGTCCATCACCAGCAACGCATCCGCTTGGATTACGCCAAGCTGGCCGCTGCGTTCGAGCAATTCCGAGATTTCAGGGGTGACCGCACTCGCCTGCTCGCGGCGGAGCGCGATGATCTTGCGGCATTCCTCTTCGATCTGCGGATAGCGCCGGCACAGATCGAGGAAATCGTCGCGCCCGATCTTGATGAGCTCGCATTTCCCGGCGGTGAGCACACTGGCCCAGCGCACACCCGTTTCGAACAGCGCCATCTCGCCGAAATACTCGCCCGATCGCAGATAGTGCAGGACGCGACGGGTGCCGTCCTCGCGCTCGCGCACCACCTGGACGAAACCGTCGCGCACGATGTAGAGCGAGTCGCCCGGCTCTCCCTGCGTCACCAGTGGTATCCCGCGCAGCTCGAAGCGCAGGATCTCGCATTTTGGCGCCAGCTCCTCGATAAACGACGATGGCACACCGCGAAACAGTTCGAGTCCGGCAGTGGTCACCTTGACAGCCATCTCGCGATAGCGTTCGGCCAGCAGCGCGCGCGCTTGCGGGTTGATCTCCACGAATTTGAGTGCGTGGCGGGGAACATAGAAGATTTCAGCTTCCTCCGCCGCGACAATATCGAGCGTGCGCGGCAGTCCTCCGATGGCTCCCAACTCGCCGTAAAATCGGCCGGCCCCGAGACTGGCAATCTTTGTCGGTTCGCCGCCCGGGAAATAGTCGTAGAGATCGACGATGCCGCTCAGGACAAAGCAGAGGTCGAGTTCGTACTCTCCCTTGCGGCAGACGACCTCACCAGGCGTAAACCGGCGGAGCCGGATCGCGGGATCGCTCTCATACGCCTTCAGGAAGGAATCGCGCTGATGCTCGCTGAAGTCCTTGAAGACCTCCAGTCCGCTCAGCCGCTGCCACAGCAGCCAGGACGGAAGCTTTTCGCTCGGCACAAAGCCGAGTTAAGCCTTAGGGTTCATTCGCTGTCAACTGGGACAGGAACAAGAAGCGCCGTAGACTTTGCGTCGGCAGAGGAATAAGAGAATAATATAGGTGGTAACCGCCCGGACGCACTCTTCACTTAAACCCGCTTTTGGGTTTCTCTGGTTGCGCGCTTTCCGGCATAGACGAAGGAGGGGGCAAATCGATGCCCACAAAATTGTACGTAGGCAACCTTGCCTACTCGGTGACGAATGAAGACCTGGAAGCGCTTTTCTCGCAAGCAGGCAAAGTCGACAGCGCGGTTGTGGTTGTCGATAAGTTTTCCGGCCAATCGCGGGGATTCGGCTTCGTAGAAATGGCCGATTCGAACGAAGCCGCCAAGGCGATTGAAGAGTTCAACGAAACCGAACTCAAAGGGCGCGCGATCCGCGTCAACGAGGCCCGTCCACGCGAAGGAGGGCCGCGCGGCGGCGGTGGTGGCGGCGGCGGTCGTGAACGCCGCGGCCGCGAAGGCGGTGGCGGCGGCGGTCGCCGCTGGTAGACCACTAAAGCCCAGTGCATAGGCGGGCGGGTGTGATACACCCGCCCGCGTGACTCCTACGCCGAATTCCAAGCGCCGCCGCGTGCGTGTGCGGTTGTGTTCGTTGCGCTGGTGTTGCGCGCAGGCAGCGGAATGGGCCGATTGCGGCTCTTTTCGGCCATTTGCTATAGATTTTGTTGAAGCTGCGGCTGGTAAGAGTTCTCCAAAAGCTCTGCCCGGACCTGCGTTTCACGGCTGTTATCTAAAAGCGGAACAGACCAAGGAGCGTGGATCGTGCTGACTGAATCTGAACAGATCGAACACTTGAACCTTGCGGCGCAGGTAGCCGGACTCGAACTCCCCGAAGTTACCCTCCCCCAATCCCACCACATCGTCATCCACCGGATGCGCTTCCATTACCTGGATTGGGGCACTGCCGGTCGCCGTCCGATACTTTTTCTTCATGGAGGCGGTCTGAACGCCCATACGTGGGATTTGGTCTGCCTGATGCTCCGCGGCGATTATCATTGCCTGGCCCTCGACCAGCGTGGGCATGGCGACAGCGAGTGGGAGCCGACCTCGGACTACAGCTTCGAGAGCCAGATTCGCGACATCGAAGGGTTTATCGAAAAGCTCGGGCTGACCCGTCCGCTGGTGGTTGGCCATTCGATGGGCGGGTTCGCAGCGATCGGCCATGCGATGGAGCATTCGAAATCGATGGCCGGACTGGTCCTGGTCGATGTCGGTCCGGAACTGAACATGGAGGGCGGCAAGCGTATCCGGGATTTCATAACCCAGGATCGCGA
>JASHZA010000047.1 GCA_030042765.1 Candidatus Binataceae bacterium
CATCGCACGGTCTCTTCGCTGATGGAGAAAGCCTGGAACAGGGTCGGGTGCGGCTTCTGGTAAGGCTTCGGCGTGACGTTGATTTTTTGGATGCGGCCGAGTTCGTCGACCTCGCCCGGGAATCCAAACTGCCGCGTCCATTCGGCAGCCGGCCATTGGGTCCCTTCCTGCGGAGTGGGATATTCGTAGTACTTGCCCTTGAAGCGGAACGGTTCGTCACCCCAAGCCAGCTTGAGGAAGCGGAAAACTTCCTCGAAGGCCTCGCGATTGACGCGGTCGGTCTCGCTCTTGTCGCTGACCGTCGCGCTGACGTGGATCTTCTGCGCCATCTGGTTGAGCCAGCGGGTCTGATAGCCGCGGGCGAAGCCGACGAAGGTGCGGCCCTTCGTCAACTGGTCGAGCCATCCGATTTCAAGGGCGAGCCGCAGCGGATTCCATCCGGGCAGCACATAACCGATCGGGCCCACCTTGATGCGCTTCGTATTGTGAATGACGTGCTGGTAGAGGACCGGGAGGCTCCCGATTTCGAGGCCTTCGCTGTGAAGATGATGCTCGGGGAAACACACCGCGTCGAAGCCGAGATCCTCCGCCATCTGAGCGACCTCGACCACCTCGCCGATCATCCGCTGCCAGCGCTCGGTATGGTTCGAGATCGGGCGCAACGAGCGGCGCTCCTCGAGCGTTGCGGGGATGGTCGGCAGAAAGAAAAACATGAACTTCATGGCGGCCTCCTGGATCGTGGCTTCATCAAGGGAAGCTAGTCAATTCGCGCACGGAAAGCTATGCCGCGGAAAGTTTCTTTTCCGCGCGTCTTTCCTCCGCACCAGCGCCCGGCGGATTTGCGCTAGGTACGTCAACTTCGCTAGCAATCACACCTGAAGCAGAGGAGAGTCTCGAGGCGCAGCCATGCCAGCATTGCTCTTCGAAGTCCGCGACCATATCGCATATCTGACGGTCAACCGGCCGCAGGTTCACAACGCGCTAAACCCCGAGGCGATCGTGCAACTTGCGCAGGCGTGGGAACGCGTCAACCAGGACGACAGCATTCGCGTCGCGATCGTCACCGGCGCCGGCGAGAAAGCCTTCTCGGCGGGCGCGGACCTGGCCCGGATGATTCCGCTGCTCACAGGTGCGCGGAAACCCGAAGACGAATGGGACCACACGCTCAAGGCGAACCGCCGCTTCGGCGACCATGCGCTGCTGCGTCACTACGACGTCGACAAACCGGTGATAGCGGCGGTCAACGGATTTTGCATCGCGGGCGGCTTCGAGCTGATGCAGGCGACGGATTTGCGTGTGGCGGCGGAGCATGCGCGCTTCGGGCTGCAGGAGGTCAAGTGGGCAATTATTCCGGCCAGCGGTTCGCTGGTGCGGCTGCCGCGGCAGATGCCGTACTGCAAGGCGATGGAAATCCTGCTCACTGGTAATCTCATCGACGCGCAGGAGGCTTATCGGCTGGGGCTGGTGAATTACGTCGTGCCGGGCGGGCAAGTGATGGCCAAGGCGGAGGAGCTCGCAGCCGCGATAGCAGCCAATGGACCGATCGCGGTGCGCGCTATCAAGGAGGGAGTGCGGCGCGCGATCGGGCGCACGCTCGCGGAGGGCTTCAAGATCGAAAACGAGGTTGCGCGGCCGGTTATGAAGTCGGAAGATGCGCGTGAGGGTCCGCGCGCGTTTGTCGAGAAGCGCCCACCCAATTACAAGGGACGCTAGCGATGCCGCTCAAGCTCAAGAAGACCGTCAAGGATCTGCTGGCCGAGGCCAATGCCGAGGTCGAAACGATCCAGGCCAAAGACGCGATCGCGCTGAGGGACGACCCCAACGTTCTGTTCGTCGATATCCGCGATATCCGCGAACTCGATCGCGACGGGAGGATTCCGGGGGCGTTTCACGCGCCGCGCGGGATGCTCGAGTTCTGGGTCGATCCGGAGAGCCCTTACTACAAGGAGGTCTTCGGATCGGGGAAGAAATTCCTCTTCTTCTGAGCTGGCGGCGGACGCTCTGCGCTGGCAGCGCAGCAACTACAGCGAATGGGACTCGAGCCGGTGGCACACATGGGCGGCGGCATCCGCGCGTGGAAGGAAGCCGGCGGTCCGGTTGAAGGCGGCAAGCCTGCGAAGTGAGTTCAGGATCCGCTCAGGCGCGGGCGCGAACGTCGAGCTGGCGGCGCAGGGTGTCGAGGAAGCGCCGCGCCACCACTTCCGGCGGATCGCCGCCGGGACGGTACCACACCTGCGACCAGTTGAGCCCGCCGAACAGCAGCAGTCTCAGGTAGTGCCGGTCGATCTCCGGCGGGAGCGACAAGGCGTCGATTAGCCGGCGGAAGCGCGCCTCGTAATCGCGGCGCAATTCGCGCACGCGCGGTCCAATCGCACCCGCATCGTCGGGGCGAGTGCCGATCATCACTTTCGTATAATCAGGAAATGCGACGAGGGCCTGAAGATGGGCCGTGCATGCGGCTTCGAGCCGCTCCCAGGTGTCGGTCTTGACGGCGACGGCGGCGTCGACACCCTGGGCGACACGCTCGACGCCCAGCTCGTAGACCGCGAGGAGCATCTCCTCCTTGGATTCGAAGTGGTAGTAAATCGAACCCGAGAGCATCCCGACCGCTTTCGCGATATCGCGCATCGAGGTCGCATGATAACCGCGCTCGGCGAACAGCCGGGCGGCCGCATCGAGGAGCTGAGTACGGCGGTTGTCCTGGCGCTGGTTGCGGATCGCAGCTTGCGGCTGGCTCGGCATCGTCTGTGCTGATTCTCGCAGCCGGTCCGCCCCGTTCGCAAGCCCCCGGCTTAGGCGGGTTGCTCCAGCGTGGCGGCGCGCCCATCGATATTCGGGTCGATACCGAGCTTGCGCAGATTCTCGGCAGTGCGCGGCGTCATCAGGCCGACCTTCTTCATGTTCGACACTACCTGCGTGTACATCTCCCGCCGAAAGACCGAACGGAAGAATGCGTAGTCGCCATTGGTCCGCGCATTCTCGATTCGCGTGCGTTCGACTTCCTTGATGTCGCTCGGAGAAATGCCGACCTTCTCGAAAGCTTCACGCGGGAATTGTCCGCGCAGCACGAGGCGGCAGGCCTCTGCGGTAAAGTCCTCGACCTCACTCATCTCCGCCGGACTCAAGCTCGCGAGCGTATCGGGCAGGCTGAGCACGGAGAAGCCCATATGCCGCGATTCGTCGGAAAGAATCCTGCGGCTGATAGTCTGCATCAACGGATCCTGCGCGGTCTCCGCAAGCATCCGGAAAAGCCCGACGGCAAAGGTTTCCGCGATAAGCTGAAGGCCGACCGTCTTGACGAACCACTTGCCTTGCCCGAGCAGATAGTCGAACAGGACCTTCAGGTTCTTGGACATCGGGTAGACCCGCCCCTCGCACTTCTCGGCCATATATCGGCTCAGGACCTCGGTATGCCGCGCTTCGTCGACAACCTGGGTTGACTGGAAAAACTTCGCGTCGTTGCTCGGCACCATGTCGACCAATTGGCTGCACGCGAGCATCGCGCCTTCCTCGCCATGGAGAAGTTGCGACAGGCGCCAGCACGAAAACTCGATGTTAAGTTCGCGCTGCGTTTTGCGGTCGAGCTTGTTCCAGACTTCGCTGCCGTAGCCGTCGATCAATCCGTCGGCGAATATCCCGCGGTCGAGGTCGACCGGTTGTGACCAGTCAATATCCTTGGAAACGTTCCACTGATCGCGCTTGGCCTTCTCGTAAAGGCCGCGCATATCGGGCTCATGAACGCTGTAGTCGCGCTGGTACAGGGTTTCGAAACGGCTGTCTATCTGGTGTTGTGTCTCGACTGGCATCACGCGCTCCTCGCAATCACTGGGGCAGCTAAAACAAACGCTTGTTTGCTTGTACCCTTTCGGACCACACCATGTCAAGGGAGAACTATAGACCGAGGAGTTCTTGGTGAACCGCTCACGCGGAAGTACTTATGAACCGCTTATCGGCTGTGGATTTGTCTTAAACGGAGTAATCTCCCGGCTCGAGGGAACCATCTATGGCCACTGAAATCAGCGAATATTCGGCGAAGGTTGAACCCTTCCAGAGCGAGATTCTTGAAATCCTTCGCACGTTCGAAAGGATCCAGGAAAACCTCAAGCTCGGCGAAGTGAAGGAAAGCCAGGCTCGGCTGGTTGAGGTGACCGGGGGTACGCTGCGCCGATTTGCCGCCGAGT
>JASHZA010000048.1 GCA_030042765.1 Candidatus Binataceae bacterium
GGGGGCGATCCTTCTCCAATGGGGAGTGGCGCGTGACGATTCTTCCTGCTTCGCCGGCGCGGCTTGGCTCTGCCCGTCGCTCGCGCTCATCGCGCGGTATCGAGCGGCGGCGCCTTCGTTCCGGGAGCGGAGGCAAAACCCGTCGGTAGATCGCGCGCCGGAGTTATCCTGATCGCGATCCGCTCGCCATTATCGAATCCTTCCCGCGACGGCCCTATCTTCAGCACCCGGTTCTGCCAGTACTTCTCGTGGAAATCCGTCAGGATTTTGTTGATCGTCGCCGCGTCGCTCGTGATCTCGGCCTTGCCGATGAAGGCCGGGCCGTCGGCCGTTCCGATCCACACGATCGCCGGGCTCCCGCGCCTGATCCGCTTGGCCTTCCACGTCTTGGGTCCAGTCTGAATCAATATGTCGTTTTTGTCGGCGCTGAGCGTGAACCATACCGGTGCCGCCTTGCTCTGATTCCCGTCCTTGCGGACCGTGGCGATATAGATGAGTTCGGCCTTGGACAAAGCCTGCGCGTCGCGTTGCGAGATTTCCGCCCGCCCGCTCGAAGACGCGAGTGCAATTAGCCCGGCGATTACGGCCACGACCGCCAGTCCTCGTTTGCCCTTCGTTTGGATATTCATGACGCCCCTTCCCAGCGCGGATGTTTACGCTGACTCAATGGACTGTCAACGGAGCTTTGGCGGCGTCGCGAGACCATCAGCTCCCTCTACGCCGGTTCCGATAGCTGGAAAAAAGGCGCATGACTCATGCGCGTCGCCGCCATACACTATTTTACAGGTGGAGGAGGCGGATGATGAGGCGCGTTCAGTCAACATGCCTGTCCTGCCGGTTTTGGTTTCATCTCGTGCCGGGCCGCCAGCAGAGCGGCGGCTGCATACTCACCACCTTTGCCCTCGGATCGAGGAGACCATGAGGTGGAACAGGAAAAGCATTCTCGTGCTGAGCATTGTGGCGATGTTCGTTGTGCTCGCCGTCTGCTTCACCGCGCGAGACGACAGTCGCGAAGCGAAGATGCGACGCACTTGCGAAGTTGCCGCGAAAGAGACGGCAGATCAACATCTCTTGACCTATGACGAGGCGCTGTCGGTTTGTCTCAGCAGCGCTAAACTGAAGTAATTACTCGGACTGGTTCCGGCGGAGACGGACCACTATACCCGGCGGCGCGGCGTTTGACACACTTGCCGATGCGCGGTAAGCGCTTCTTTGTACGCCGCGCGTCGCATCAAAACTCAGCCGGTCCCGCACCTCACTATCACTATCCGATCCACCACATAAACGCGGGCGAATATCGGTCCCAGCGAAGACCGGCGACTACATTCCGAAAGAGGTCTGGTGCAATGAAGTACTTTCATCGGTCTCGCTCGATCGGACGGCGCGAATTCATCAAAAGCGGAGCGTTGGCAGGCATCGGCATCGGACTCGTCCTGGCCGACCCTGCTTCGGCTTCGGTCTCGCATGCGCCGCAAGTCCGCCGCTACTCTCCGCTCGGGCGCACCGGGATGCATATCTCCGACATTTCGTTCGGCGCCGATCGTCTTTCCCTGGGGGAGGAGGACCTGGTTCACCACGCGCTCGATCGCGGCATTAATTACTTCGATACCGCCGACGACTATCGCGGCGGCGAATCGGAGACCACGCTTGGAAAGGCGCTGCGCGGCAAGCGCAACAACGTCTTCATCGCGTCGAAGAGCTCGGCCTGGCCCGAGACCAAGAAGGACGCGATGATGCAGGCGCTTGAGGGCAGCCTGCGTCGCCTGCAGACCGACCACGTCGACGTCTACTTCAATCACGCCGTCAACGACATCAATCGGCTCAAGAATCCCGAATGGTACGAGTTCGCCGAGACCGCGAAAAAGCAGGGCAAAGTGCGTTTTACCGGGATGTCTGGACACGCTGGAAATCTCGTTCAATGCCTCGATTACGCGATCGATTCGGGCAACTTCAACGTGATCCTGTGCGCGTACAACTTCGGCCAGGATCCGCGCTTCTACCAGCGCTACCTGAGCGATTTCGACTGGGTCGCCCGTCAGCCTGACCTGCCGCGCGTTATCGACAAAGCCAAAAGCCGCGGTATGGGCGTGGTCGTGATGAAGACCCTGATGGGCGCGCGGCTGAACGACATGCGTCCGTATGAGCGCGGCGGCGCGACCTTCTCGCAAGCTGCGTTCGGATGGGTTCTGTCGAATCATCACGTCGACGGGCTTATCGTCTCGATGACCACGACCGAGGCGATCGACGAATACCTGGGCGCCTCCGGATCGCGCACGGCCGACGAGGAAACCTTGCCGCTGCTGCGGCGCTATGCGCACATGCATGGAACCTCGTACTGCAAGCACGCGTGCAATGTGTGCGAGGGCGCGTGCCCCGCCGATGTCGCGATCGCCGACGTGATGCGCACGCGGATGTACGCGGTCGACTACGGCGATTTGCGGATGGCGCGCGAGGGGTACTCGGCGATCGCCCGCAACGCCGAGGCCTGCCTGACTTGCACCGCCAAACCCTGCGCTGGCGCCTGCCCCCATGGCCTCAGGATTGCTGACCTCACCGTCCCGACCCACCGTTTGCTGTCGGCCTGAGGGGGGTGAAATATTTCACCCTGCCCACAAATGCTTGATCGTGCATATTATGGCGGCGGATGGTGGGCGGGCGCTGCCGTTTAGCTCGCAATCCGACCTGAGCGGCGAATGAGCAAGAAACAAACTGTGTTTGATTATGGATTGCTCAATCAATCTGCGACCATTTCAACTCTTCGAGCGCCTGCCTGACGTCCGGGAAGAAGCCGCACGAAACGCGCCGCGACGGGTCGAGCTTGTCATAGGCCACGGCGGAAAATCTGGCTGGATGGGAATCCGGGCCGAGGTCATGGATGTGCACGATAACCTGATAGGTGCGGCCGTGGGTGTGGCGAGTCACATCGAAGAGAGTGACTTTGGCGGGGTTGGAGAGGCCGGTGGTATTGCGCAGCAGGTTGAGCACGTCGATGTCGTCGGCTTCCATGTAAGGTCTCCCTTCATTCGATCGATTGCCGCGACTATTTAGCGCGTGGCGCGCGCCGCGAGGCAAGAAGCGGCCGAGGCCGGGCAGGAGAATAGTCGGAGGCAGGTGATCAGTGCTCGTCGCGCCGGGTGGCGCCCGACCTGACGCGGACGCCGCTTTCGACGAGCGGCCGAGTTGGACAGAGCGCCGTTCGAGGAAGGCTCGGGGCGCTGCGATGGTGCGAACGTTAGCCTGAGATGTGATGGCAGTGGACGCCCCG
>JASHZA010000049.1 GCA_030042765.1 Candidatus Binataceae bacterium
GGCGTCGAGCGTCCGGCGCTGCGCCAGCGCGGCACCGTCGCGCTGATCCGGGCGCTGGCCGAAACCGGGTTGATGCCGGCGCAGGATGCCGTGGATCTGGAGGACGACTATCGCTTCCTTTCGCGCCTGGAAAATCGCCTCCGAATCGAAACCGATCAGGCGGCGTGGGCGTTGCCGACCGCGCATGATCAGTTGACGCCGATCGCTCGCCGGATGGGGTACGCCGGCGCCGACGCCGCGGAGCAGTTGTTGCGGGAAGTCGAGCGGCGCCGCGCGCGCATCCGGTCTGCCTTCGATGCCTGCTTCGCGCGCGAGGGCGGCGCCGCGGGCGGCTAGAAATCGAGCTTAACCCCCGCCAGGAAGTTCACGGGCGGTGACGGGAAGCCGAACGCCTCGGAGTAGTGGCGGTCGAGCACATTGTAGACTCTGCCGACTATCGAGGCGTCGCGAATAATGCTCCAGCGAAAGCCCGGCGAGTAGGCCAGCGCCAGGTCTACACGATGATAGGCGTCGTGATTCGCGATGGTGCCGATCGGGGTGATATCGTCGCGATCGCCCATGAACATATAGCTAGCACCCGCCGTCACCTTGTCCTCCGAGCGCAGCAAATCGCTGTGGGTATATTCCACGATCGCCGACGCCGAATACTTTGCGACGCGCAGCGGTTCCGGCGATCCGGCTGAGTGCGTCTGGTCCAGGATGGTCACGTTGCCGCCCATCCGCAGCCCGCTGAGCGGGTAGACCATTGGCTCGAACTCGACCCCTTGGGTGTCGACCCGTCCGGCGTTGCCCGCCATCGATCCGAACGGGCAGGTCACCGGGTTCACCGCACACGGCACCGTGACGATCAGGTTGTGCACACGGCGCGAGAAGTAAGTAGCAGTGAACGACGCAGCCTCGCCGAAGTCCTTGGTGAAGCCGCCGTCGTATTCGCTTGAAATCTCGGGCTCCAAATTGGGATTACCGAAGCCCGGGAAATACAATTCGTTAAAACTCGGTGCGCGAAAGCCCTCGCTGTAGCTTCCGCGCAGCGTCGCGCCAATCTGCTTGATCGGAATCGCCACTGACCACGCCGGGCTGACCTCCTTGCCGAACTGGCTGTTGCCGTCGACGCGAAAGCCGGCGGTAGCGATGAGATGGCCATGCAGCAGGTGCGCCTCCTGCTCGACATAACCGGCGTATTCCTGGCGCCGCGCATGAAAATCGGACAGCGACACAGTGACCGGGGGCGGCGCGAAGAAGATCAAATTGCTATCGGAGCGCACCCATCGGTCGAGGAAGTCGAACCCTGCCAGAGTACGTATATTCTGTGTCCAGGTGTAGATCGCCTCGAGATTTCCACCGCGGGTTTCATCGGGAATATCGTCGGTTTCGGAACTCGGGCTGGCAACGAAGGGTACTTCGTTGAGCCGTAGTTCGTCGCGTACGTAAAAGGCGCTCGTTCGGACCTGTAACTTGTCGCCGAAATTGTGGTCAACGCCGCCCTTGAACAGCATGAACTCGTTGCGTTGGTGCGCATTCGGATTGAGCGCGATCCCTTCGGAGATCGAGTAGTTCGCCAGGCTCACGTTGGCGCGGTCGTAACGCGCGAAGCCGTGCAGCGTCGTATTCTCGTCGAGATGGTAGTCGAGCCGCAGCGAGCCGGCGAGATTGTCCGAATTGTCGTTGATCGGCCGAAAGCCGGTGGTCGAGTAATACGAGAGCGCGCCCGAATACGCGAGCTTCCCCTCCGCGCCGCCAAAGACCAGCGCCTGCTGCTCGCTCGCGCGATTTCCACCCTCGGAGAGCAGGGTAAACCTGGGCGGCCCCGAGCCCTCCTGCGTGATCAGGTTCACCACTCCGCCGATAGCCTGCGATCCGTAGAGCGCCCCGCCGGCCCCGCGCACCACCTCGATGCGGTCGAGGTCGTTGGTTGTCAGGCGGCTGATATCAAACGAGCCGGTGGCCGAGTCGTTCACCGGCACGCCATCGATCATCACCAGCGTCTCTGCCGCTGTCGTTCCGCGAATGGAAACGTCGGTTTCGGTACCCGGCGAGCCGGTTTGAGTCACTTGTACGCCCGGAACCTCGCGAAGTGCGGTGGCGACGTCCTGAATTTGCTGAGTTTCGATACGGCGGCTGCTGACGACCGAAGTCGTCACGCCGACTTCCCCGATCGGCTGCGGCATCCGGGTTGGGGTCACGACGATCACCATCCGTGGCAGCTTTTTGACCGCTTTCGATGCGGCTTGAGAGGGAGCGCCCGCCGATTTTGCCGCTTTCGGCTGCAATTTGACCGCTCCGGGCGTCGTCGTCGCGCCCGCGGCGGAGCTGCTCGACGGTGCTCCAGGCGACGAATCAGGCGCGGACCTGCTCGCGGCGGCGGCTGGCGACGGCGAGGCCGCCGGCAAAGTGCCGGCAAAGACCCAGGCGGGCGAGCACGCTATAGCGAGGCAAAAGACAGCCAGCAGGAAACGGTGAGCTCGTTCCATAACCACCCTCGTGGTGCGGCTGTCTTTTCGCGGGATTACAAAACAAACCCAATCGCTTCGCTCGAAGGATCGGGCTTCGGAGGCTCGCGCCCCAAAAGCCGCCCTCCCCGCGGAAGGCAGACCGCAAAGTCATCCGGCCGGTCTCCTGGCTTGGGCTTCTCACTCGGGCCCGCCTTCCCACGCCTTTGCGCAGTGGCATAGTGGGCCTTCGTCCACCCATACAGTTGCGGGGCAGCGCCGGATTCTCACCGGCTTCCCGAACACCGGATGTGAGGAGAATAAATACGCGGTACGATTCGCGTAGTCAACGCTCGTTCGTGCAAAGCGGGGCCCCCATGCTAGTCAGGAGGCGATGGCACGGGTGACGTTAATCACGGGCGGGGTTCGCAGCGGGAAGAGTTCTCACGCGATCGCGCTCGCGATGGGGCAGGAGGTCGCGCGGCGTTTTTTCCTTGCCACTGCCGAGGCGCTCGACGACGAGATGCGCGCCCGGATCGCGCGCCATCGCGAAACGCGCCCCGCCGGGTTCGAGACTATCGAGGAGCCGCTTCACCTGTGCGTAGTACTGGAGACGCTGGTCGGCCGTGCGGACATCGTCGTGCTGGACTGTCTAACGCTGTGGGTCGCGAACCTGATGGAGCGCGGATTCGACGACGACGCGATTATCGCGGAAGGGGAGGCGCTGGCCACGGCGCTTTTGCGGGCGCCCTTCGAGACAATTGTCGTCAGCGGCGAGGTTGGATGGGGTATCGTGCCGGAGAATCCAGTGGCGCGTCGCTTTCGTGATCTTTTGGGATGGATCAATCAGCGCTTCGCGCACTCGGCGGATACGGTCCTGCTGATGGCCGCCGGATATCCTCTGCGGGTCAAGTAGCAGGCATAGTACAGGGCTGCGGACGCTTCTTCAGGTGCTCATCGCGAGCAGCGCCGCGGTCTCGACGATTTCGCCCGCGGCGCCGATCAGATCACCCGTCAAGCCGCCCAGCCATTTCCGATAAAACGCCCCGATCCCGACGGTAATGGCGATAACGGTGATCAAAACTCGGATTGAATGGTAACCGGCTAGCGGTAGCGCGCCGGCTATTGCGATGGACGAAGCCAGCATGAGATTGCGGCGACCGTCGTGCGCGAGCAGCGTGGTGCCCGCCCCATCCGGACGCAGATAGTCGAGGCGGTGGGCGAGCGCAACCATCGCCCAACGTGCGATTCCCGGTGCCAGCCAAAGCGCCGCGTAGCGGAGTTTGCCCCCCGACCCCGCGATCGCCAGGACCTTCAGCGCGAGCACGAAGAAAAGCGCACAGGCGCCGAAGGTGCCGATGCGGCTGTCGCGCAGGATCTCGAGTGCGCGCTTACGATCGCGCCCGGCACCCAGTGCGTCCGCCGTATCGGCCAGGCCGTCCAGATGCACCGCACCCGTTATTATCGCCAGTGTCATTACGACTATGGCGGCACGTATTGCGCTGCCGCAAACGAATCCGAGCAGGTAATCCTCAGCCGCCAAAGCGCTTCCGATAGCGAAGCCGACCAGCGGGAACCATCCGAGCGATGCCGAAACTTCTTCGGGTGCGCTGGCCTGGCCGTCGACCAGGGGGAAAATAGTGAGAAATCCTGCTGCCAGCCGAATCTGCGTGAGGACCGAGGTGGGCGGGCCTACGGCCCCAGGGGCTCCGTCCTCTGGCCGCGCGCCCGCGCTGTCGTTCATTCGATCTTTCCCGAAACGCCCGCGCTTGCAAAGGTCGCCATCTGGTGGAACAAGGCAAGCGCGTTCTCGATCACGTTCATCGCGAGCGCGGAACCGGTTCCCTCGCCCAAACGCATATCGAGGTCCAGGATGGCGCGGGCGCCCAGCGCCTCAAGTGCGAGTGCGTGGCCCCCTTCGGCGGAACGATGACTGAAAAAGAGATACGAGCCGAGGCCCGGACGGATCTTGATTGAGGCGGCCGCGGCCGCTGTCGCGATAAAGCCGTCAACCACGACCGGCATACGCGCGGCTGCTCCGCCGAGACACACCCCGGCCATCGCAGCGATCTCGAAACCGCCGATCGCTGCCAGCATCGCAAGTCCATCGCCGCAGGAGCTGCGATGAAGTTTCAGGGCCGCTTCTACGGCCTTAATCTTGCGATTCATTCCCGCATCATCCACCCCCGTGCCGCGTCCCGCGAGGCGCGCTGGAGGGATTCCAGTAACTGCCGCCAGGACCGCCGTTGCCGGCGTGCTGTTCGCGATCCCCATCTCGCCGATCCCGATTAGGGTAACGCCGCGGCCGGCGGCCTCGCGCGCGGTTTCAATTCCCGTTTCCACCGCCCGCCGCGATTCATCCAATGACATCGCAGGGCCGTGCAGGAAATTCCTGGTGCCGGAGCCGACACGGCGATAGCGCACGCCCGCAAACGGTGTCGCACTCGTATCGGTCTCGACGCCAACGTCGGTGACGATCAATTCGTATCCAAGCTTGCGCGCGAGCACGCTGATGGCGGCGCCGCCAGCGCCAATATTCCGTAGCATTTCGAGCGTAACCGCCTTCGGATACGCGCTGACCCCAGCCTCGGCTACCCCGTGGTCGGCGACGAACACGGCGATAGCGGCGCGGCCCACGGTTGCAGAGGGGTCGCTACGAATCGCCGCATAGCGACGCACGATCTCTTCGAGGCGCCCCAGGCTTCCGGGCGGCTTGGTCAGCGAATCGAGACGTGCCGCCGCCGCCTTTTCGGCCTCGGCGTCCGGCGGCGCGATCGCGGCGAGGGTATCTTCGATCAGGCCCATTCGTGCTCCCGGCTTGCGTTGGCCGGTTCCGATCTTTCCGCTGATGCGCCTGTTGCAACTGAGAGGGGGAGGCGTGATGGCCTCCGCCCTCTCTCAGGCACGTGAACTTCAGGCCGCCGCGGCCTTGCGTGCGGCTTCGAGAGCGGCTTCGAAATTCGGTTGGTTGGCAACTTCCTTGACGTATTCGACGTGCACCAGCTTGTCGTTTTTGTCGACCACGAAAATGGCGCGAGCGTGCAGATAGAGCTCCTTTATCAGGGCGCCGTAACTTTCGCCGAACTTCGCGCCGCGATAATCGCTGCCGGTGGCGACCTTGTCCACGCCCGCCGCCCCGCACCAGCGCGCCGCAGCGAACGGCAGGTCCATCGAGACAGCCAGTACCTGCACGTCGCCGGGCAACTTCGAAGCTTCCTCGTTGAAGCGGCGTGTCTCCGCGTCGCAGACGGGGGTGTCGAGCGAGGGGATCGACGCGATTATCTTGACCTTGCCTTTGAAGTTGTCCAGCGTGATCGGCTTCATGTCCTTGCCCACTAAAGTGAAGCTGGGGGCTTTGTCGCCAGCCCTGAGTTCGTGCCCGATCAGGGTCATTGGATTTCCGCGCATCGTGACTGCGCCGCTGCGTTCCTCGGCCATAGGAAACTCTCCTTGGAGTTGAAGATTTGAATAACCTTGGGCCTCTCGACTCTAACTGCTTGGCTGGACGCGGTAAACAGAAACTGCCGGTCCCGCCTCACCCGAGCCGCGGCTCGGGCGGTGCGCATCAGTCCAACCGGCGCTTCGGACAGCGGCAACCGTCTACACCCTGATGCTTGGACAGTCCAACCACGGTTCGCAAAAAAAGTTGATGGCTCCGCGGCGACCGCAGACCTAGAATGGATTGTCAGAGGCTGATGGGTCGTACAGCGATGAAGAACTCCAGCAACGTCCGCTCAAACGGAAATTCCAGCCGGAATTCCAACGGCCTTACGCGTAATCATCACGGGAGCAGCGAAAGCAGGTCTCGTGCTTCCGGTCGCAAGGGCCAGCGTCCGCTGATCGCGGTATACGGCAGCTCGGCGGCGCGTCCTCGTAGCGGGCTCTATGCGGCTGGCGTCTTGATGGGGCGGTTGCTGGGCGAGTCAGGCTTCGACGTGATGACCGGAGGCTACCAGGGTGTGATGGAGGCAGTGAGCCGTGGCGCTCGGGCGGCAGGCGCTCATGTCGTCGGCGTCACGATGGCGCGCTTCGAGGACCGAGTTAATCGCTACGTAATCGAGGAAATTCACACGGCCAATTTCTACGAACGCTTCGGATGGCTCGTCGACCGCGCCGACGGTTACGTCGCGATGCCGGGTGGAATCGGAACCCTGGCCGAGGTTTCCTTCGCCTGGCAGGAACTGCTGCTCGGTATCGTATCCAGGCGCCCATTGGTTCTGGTCGGAGGAGAATGGCGCGCACTCTATGATTCGTGGGTCGGGAACTTCGTGCGTACGCCGAACCTGTTTGCCCCGCTCACGCTTGCGGCTACGCCATCCGATGCGATCAAACACTTGGGCGCCTTTTTCGGCCGCCCGGGCAGATCAGACGCTGCGCCGGTCTAATTCCGTCCCGGCCTTCTACGCGCGAGTCGCGGGAGTCGCCGTGGTATCCGCCGCATCCGCCGGCGCCGGTTTGGGTGCGACCCTCTTCTGGCGCGCTTCCATCAACATTTTCCGCAGCTTGTCGGGGTTAACCGGCTTTTTGAAGATCGCTCCCTCCAGACCCCGCAGGCGGCTGCGCTTGATGATATGGTCCTTGTCGTAGTAG
>JASHZA010000050.1 GCA_030042765.1 Candidatus Binataceae bacterium
ATGCGGGACCTTGAGTATCGTTGACGCCAGGACGGCGCGAGTCGCAATGAGTTCACGCTCTCCCTTAACTTCCAGATCGCCAGGAAACAAGAAGCTCGTGTGGCCGTAAGAGAGCGCGATGACGATGGACGCATTGTTGTCTTTGGCCTGGACGACCCCGGGCTGCGGGCCAAGGCAGCGGACCGCGACACCGCCAATCACCATTGGTGGCGACGCCGCGTCGCACCGGCGCTCGCGCGATCCGGCGTCCCTGACCGCATCGATCAAAGAACCGTAGCTCCTGTCGGGACTGCTGGTACCACCGGTCCAGAACTCGGAGGGCGTGAAATTGCGCGCGATAAAGATGAAGCCACCGAAATGGTCGCGATCCGGATGGCTCACTACGAGATAATCAACGTGCATTATCTTGTTGGCCCAGAGATACGGCGCGACGATCCGCTCGCCCGGGTCAAAGCTGCCGAAGAAGGATCCACCACCGTCGATCAACATCACACGCGAGCCCGGGAAACGCACCACCGCCCCGTCACCCTCGCCAACTGAGAGGAAAGTGACGCGCAAGTCGCGATTAAAGTCGCGCTGGTAGATCCACCAGGCCGCGTCGACTGCAAGCGCACCGAGAAGAAGAGCTGCGACGGCGAACCGACGCCATGGTCGCCCTCGCGCCGCGGCCGTTCCCTCTGGCACTTCGCTCGTGATGCGAACGTCAGCACGATCGAGCGGCGACAGCAGCCACAGCAGCACGAAGCCATACGCGATCGCAACCTCGACGATGGTCGGCGTGAAGATGCGGCTCCAGGCCAACGGCCACAGCGCGAACCATCTGGCAAGGTACGTTCCGACGCCGGCGAGCCGTCCGGCGACGGATAGAAGCACCAGCGCCGGAGGCGTCCAGACGAAATCCATCGCAGCAGCGGCCAGGCCAAGTATGACCGCGCCGAATCCCATGATCGGTACGACGACCGCGTTGGCCACGAGTCCGACGATCGAGAACTGGTTGAAGTGCATCGCGGTCAGCGGAGCGGTGCCGAGCAAAGCCCAGAACGAAAGCGCAATGTAACCCGCGATCCATTCGGCGACCACGTTGGGGCGCGTCCGTTCCATCCTGAGGCCGAGCGGACTCGTGTGGCGCCGTCGCCACCAGGAATCGAACCGCCGCATCCCGAGCACGATGACGAGGACGGATGCGAACGAGAGCTGAAAGCCGATATCGGCGGTCGAGCCGGGAAGCGCGAAACAGATCACCAGCGCGGCGAGGGCGAGGCTGGCGACCAACTCACGCGCGCGGCCGATCATGATTGAAATCGCGTACGACAACACCATCACCAGCGCGCGGATGGTCGAGACGTGATGCCCCGCGATCGCCGCGTAAGCGATCACCGCGATCGCAGCGCCAGCCGCTGCTATCGGATTGGCGTAACCGCGAGCCATGAGCTCCGGGAACAGGCCCATTGCCAGCCGCACGGTGAAAAAAGCGGCCGCGGCGACGAATCCGAGATGAAGCCCGGAAATCACCAGTAGATGGGCCATCCCGGTCAACGCGAAGCTCTGGCGGAGGGGCTCGTCGATGCCGCCGCGGTCGCCGATTATCAGGGCGCGCATCTCGGCGTTTTCGGGATAGTGCAGGTTGGTATCGATAAAGGCGCCGATGTGCTCGCGTATCCTTTCGATCATTGCGGCGGGAAACGGGTCGCGACGACCGATTACCGAGATCTCCGGCGGCAGTTTCGCCTTCGACGGCCCGACGAACATCGTCGCCTCGATCCCCTGACGCAAGAGCCAGGCGCGATAATCGAACTGACCGGGATTGCCATCGTTGCGCGGGAAGCGGATCCGGCCGGTGATCCGTACCTCGTCGCCGATACGGAAATTCGACGAACCGATAACCGTGATGCGCACGAGTCCGAGCGTGGGCGCGAGGGCGGCTCCAGCCGGCCCCGCCCGATGCGCTCGCGCGTAAAGATAGATGCGGCCGTTGCCGACCGATTCGGGTTCACGCACGAGACTAGCTTCGAGTGTCACGGCCGCGTCGTCAGAAAAGCGGTTGAGACTTGCGGGTCCGCCCGCGGGAGAAAGCAATTGATGAACGGGGACGATCGCGGCCCCGACGATAGCGGCGAGCGCGAACGTCATCGCGATCGCCGGGCGGGCGGCGATGAAGAATGCCGCGCCCGCCGCCGCGAGCAGAGCCGCAACCCACAGAGGAACGGACGCGCCGAAATTGCCGAGTGCGTCGCCGGCAATCAGCGCCGCCGTTACCAAGTATATCGGCGGCGTTTCGAGCAACAGGCGCGGAGCGCGAGACAGTACTGGTGGCGAACCGAGCGCGCTCGATCCCGGCGACTCCTGCAAAGCGGGTGCGCCCGGCGACTGCGCGGCTGCGGCAATGGTCGTGTACCCCCTGTTAGCGCGCTTTATCCTCGCTATAGCCCAGCCCGATCGCGCCTCCAACGCGAATCCGTATTGCATCTTCGATTTTTGTGAGGTTTTCTTCGGCTGAACGGAGAAGTCTGTGCATAACTTTCGCCGAGCTGAATTTTTCGCCGCGCTGATGATTGGAATGGTCGCCGTGATGGGCGCGTGGTCGTGCAGCACCAGCCCCGCAACGGGCGGCACAGTGCTGACGGGCTTCACGACCACGGCTGACGAGGTGCGGATCGGGCGCGAGCAGAATCCCCAGATTATCAAGGCGTTCGGCGGCGCCTACAACGACCCGGCGCTGGCCGCTTATGTCAATCGCATTGGGCAGTCGCTCGCGGTCAACAGCGAGCGCAAGGACCTGACTTATACGTTCACGGTGCTCGACTCGCCGATCGTGAACGCGATGGCGATACCGGGCGGATACGTATACGTCACGCGCGGGCTGCTCGCGCTCGCGAGCAACGAAGCCGAACTGGCGGGCGTGCTGGGGCACGAGATCGGCCACATCACCGGGCGTCATCATGCGCGGGGGCAAAGCCGCCAAGTGTTGGCGGGCGTGGGATTGACAATTCTTGGCGCTGTCGCCGGCGCGCCGATCGCGCAGGGCACCCAGATGCTGGCTGCGGGCTTCCTGCAAAAGTACTCGCGCGATCAGGAGTACGAGGCGGACCTCCTGGGTATCCGCTACCTGGCGCGTGCCGGGTATGACCCTTCAGCGATGGCATCGTTTCTCGCGAAGCTGAATCAATGGACCCAATTGCAGGGCAAGATTCTGGGACAGCCGTCGGCCGATCGCGTGGACTACCTCTCCAGCCATCCCAACACGCTCGATCGCGTACGCGAGGCAACCGCCGCCGCGCAAATACCGAAGATCGCCAAGCCGATAGTTGGCGAAGACGCTTATCTCAAGCAGATTGACGGGATGCTGTTCGGCGAACCGCTTTCGCAGGGACTGATCCGCGGAAGCGAATTCATCCATCCGGTGCTGCAAATCCGCTTTACCGTACCGCGCGGCTTCCAACTCTTCGATTCGCCGCAGGCGGTCTACGGGCTCGGCCCATCCAACGCGATGATAGTGTTCGATTATGTCGCCGCGCCGTCGGTGCCCTCGATGGCCGCTTACGTCAATCAATCTGCGCGTCAACTGAATCTTTCCGACGTCCGTCAACTCGACATCAACGGCCTGGAAGCGGCAACCGGATGGGGCCATATCAAAACCAACCGGGGTGCGATGGATTTGCGAATCGTTGCAATCCGGAGCGGATCGGAGCGGGTGTACCGGATACGCTTTCTGTTTCCGCAAGGAACGATGTCGTCGCAGTTCTCGACCGACGAACGCGCCATGCTCCAGAGCTTTCGCACGATTACGCAAAAGGAAGCGGCGGCGCTGAAGCCGCTTCGGGTCCGGGTCGTGACGGTGAAAAAAGGGCAGGACCAGCGCGACCTGGCGCGGCGAATGACTTTCGATACCTACCAGCTCGAGCGTTTTCAGACGCTTAACGGCCTGGGTCCGGGCGATCGGCTGCGCCCAGGCCAGCAGGTCAAGATTGTGATGCAGTGATTCCGTTGACCGTCAGGTCACCGAAGACGTAGAAGGGACGAGTGCATTCAGCTTCGCAAAAATCACCTGGAGGTTTGTTCCATGGGTGCTGCAGAAAATAAGGAAGTGGTCCGCAAGATGGGCGAGGCAAAGGGCCTGGATGCGATGCTCGCCACCATGGCCGACGACGTCCGCTGGACCATCATCGGATCGACAAAGTGGTCACGCACGATGAACGGCAAGAAGGAGATCGTCGACAAGCTGCTCCATCCGATTTTCGCCGAAATGGAAAGCATGGGAACGAGCACGACCGATAACGTCATCGCCGAGGGCGACTACGTGGTCGTTCAATCGCATGCCGCGGGGCGCAAGACGAAAACCGGCAAGCCCTACAACAACACCTATTGCAATGTCTTCAAGGTGGTCGACGGCAAGATCAAGGAAATCACCGAGTATCTCGACACCGAACTGGTGACGGCGGCGTTCGGACGCTAGACGCGGGCCGATCGCCGGAGCGTGATTTCTCTTTTCTTGTCCAGCGGCGCAGCGGAGGCTCTGGTAAACCCGGATTCTTCGCTGCGCCGACTTCCATCAGATTGACTTGATCGTCAGGGGTCAGGCACTACGCGGTTCTTCGTCTCCGCGCGGCAGCAATTGCAATTGCCCGTTGCCGGCGTCGAGATACTCCTGGGCGATCCGATCCTCTTCCTGTTCGACTTTCTCCTCCTGATCGAGCAGCGCCGACATCAGGTCGAGATGGCGGCGGATTTCGGCCGCCAGTTCCTGGTTCACGCCTTTGACCAGCGCCAATTGATCGACCGAGGCCTCGCGGATTCGCCGCAGGCTGCCGAAATGGCGCAGTAGCGCGCGGCGCCGCACTGGCCCGATACCCTCGATATCGTCGAGCACGGAACGCAGGCGCGCGCGGCGACGCAATTCGCGGTTGTAGGTGATCGCAAAGCGGTGAGCTTCGTCGCGAATCCGGACCAGAAGGAACAGCGCGGTCGAGTTTTTGGGCAGGACGATCGGATCCTTGCGGTTGGGCAAAAAGACGCGCTCCTCGGATTTGACCACCGAGCGGTCGCGCGCATCGTTCAGCACGTGCTGCTTGGCGAGCGAGACCACGTCGATCTGGTCAGACAGGTTCAGGTCCTTGAGCACTTCGAGAGCGACGTTGAGCTGGCCTTTGCCGCCGTCGATCACCCACAGGTCCGGGAATTCATTCTCCGCGATCGCGCGTTTGAGCCGCCGGTTGAGGACTTCGTACATGCTGGCGAAGTCGTCCTGCCCTTCGACGGTGCGGATGCGGTAGCGGCGATAGAGCGCTTTCTGGGGCTCGCCTTCGTCGAAGGTTGCCTGCGATCCGACCACCATCGAGCCTTGGAGGTTGGAGATGTCGTAGCATTCGATGCGCTTGGGCGTGTTGCGCAGATGAAGCTTGACGCGCAGCTCCTCGAGCATCTTCTCGCGGGTGTTTTCGTTGTCGCGCCGGGCGGTGAAGCTCTGGCGCGCATTGTCCATCGCCATCTCGAGCAACCGCAGCTTGTCGCCGCGCTGAGGCACCAAAAACTCGACCTTGCGGCCGCGGCGTTCCGAAAGGAGCTCCGCGCGCACCCCGGCGTCTTC
>JASHZA010000051.1 GCA_030042765.1 Candidatus Binataceae bacterium
CCTCGATCATCAGTTCGGCGAGCCGGCGATTGCGGTCGAGCCGGAGCGTTAGATGGCGGTAGCGGATCTCGCCGTCGGTTTCGGACGGAGCAAGTGCGTCGAGCACGATTCCGGCGCGCGTGGCGCGATCGGGATCGGCGAGTTCAGAGACCCGCTGATTGACTCCTTCGGTGAAGCGCGATCGCGGGATCACCGCGTCCACCAAGCGCCACTGGACGGCCTTCTCGCCGCGCACACCCTCGGCGAGCGTGGCGAAAATATCGGCGAGATCGCGGCGCACCTTGCGCTTGTCGACCAGCCGTGTAAGGCCCCCCGTGCCGGGCAGAACGCCGAGGAAGGGCGTCTCCGGCAGGCTCACGGCTGAGCGGCGGTCGTCGACCAGGACGATTTCGTCGCAGCCGAGCGCGAGTTCATACCCGCCGCCGCTGCAGATTCCGTTGAGCGCGGCGATGTAGCGCTGGCCGCCGCTGAGGCTCGCGTCCTCCATCGCCAGCCGCGTCTCGTTGGTGAACTTGCAGAAGTTCACCTTGAAGCTGTGATCGGACGACGCCAGCATGAAGATGTTTGCGCCGGCGCAGAAGGTGCCGTCGATCGCGCTGGTCAGCGTCACCACCGAGACGTTCGGATGCTCGAAACGCAAGCGCGTGACCGCGTCGGCCAGCTCGATATCGACGCCGAGGTCGTACGAATTGAGCTTCAACTGATAGCCGGGACGCAGGCCGCCGTTTTCGTCGACCTTGAGAATTATGCGCGCGCGGTCCGCCTCGGCCTCGAGCTTCAGATGGCGGTAGCGGCTCGGATGGGTTTCGAAACTGATTGGGGCATCCACGGGTTTGGTCCGCATTTCACCGCGAGCCGCTAGCCATTCTTTGCCCAGCCCTTTTCGTATGGCGCCGCCATCCGGCCGATCGCGCGCAGATGCTGGAACTTCCACTCGCCGTTGATCTTGACGTAATCGTCCTCGTAGCGGGCGGCAAGCCACATCTGGCGATTGCCCTTGCGAAAAGTGAAGGGTCCGAAGAAGTACCAGGAGGCTTTCGCGGTGTTGCCGTTGACCTCGACTATCGGGTTCATCACGTTGTGCTGCGAGAAGCTGATGCGTTCTGCAAAACTCTTGAACAGCTTGCGCAGCTCGGCATGTCCTTTCGCCTGGCCGAAGTCCTTGCTTTCCCAGATGCCGTCCTCGGCGAAGATCTGAACGATGCGGTCCTGGTTGTGGTCGTCGTCGCAGATTTCGCAATAGCGGGCCTTGAGCTTCTTAATCGCCTCGATGTCCTCGAGGATCGTGAGGCGCCTTTCGAGTTCGAGATTGTCCATCGGCCGATTTCCTCCAATCGTATTCCGCTTCAGATGCGGTAGAAGTCGCGGGCGTTGCGGCAGAGGATTTTTTCGATCGAAGCCGGCGGCAGATCGCGCAATTCGGCTCGCGCCTTTTCCACCGGATGCACGAAGCCCTCGGCGTGCGGATAGTCGGACCCGATGAAGAATTTGTCGTCACCGGCGAACTGCACGACGTGCTTGAGCATCTTTTCCTCCGGGTCGCCGTTGATCCAGATGTTGCGCGCGAAGTATTCCGCAACCGGCCGCTTCATCTGCGAGGTATGGCCCATGTACTTGTAGCGGTAGTCGATCCGCTCGAGCCATTCGCCGACCCATCCGGCCATCGCCTCAACCGTGGCGACGCGCAATTTCGGGAAGCGTTCGAAGACCCCGTCGACCACCATCGTGGTCAGCGCCTGGCGCGGGTCCTGGATGATGCTCATCGTGAAATACATCAGGCCGGGCTTCGGTTCGCGGTGGAAGTCGCTGCCGGTGTAATGGCGGTGCGAGACCAGATGCAGTCCGACGGCGAGGTCGAGATCCTGCGCGGCGGCCCACACCGGATCGAAATCCGGATGGCCGAAGCTGCGGCCGTTGAGCGGCATCGCGGCGACGAACACGGTACGGCATCCGAGTTGCGCCATGCGCCGCATTTCGTTCGCAGCCAGCGCGGGGTCGCGCAATGAAATGTGCGCGGCGGGGAACAGGCGATCGCGATGGCCGTCAACCAGCTCGAAAGTCCAGCGGTTGTAGGCGCGGCACAGCGCGTCGGCGAGGGCCGGATCGTCGACCTCGCCCTCCCAGACGATGCCGAGGCTGGGGTAGATGACCTGGCGGCCGATACCTTCGGCGTCGAGAAAGCGGATGCGCGCGGCCATATCCTGCCAGTCGGCGCTGAACGCGACATAGCGGTCGAAGCTGTTGGTCATGAGGCCGGCTTCCTTCTGGCCGTAGCCGGAGAGGATGCCCAGGATCTCTTCGACGTCGCGCAGCTTCATCGGCTTGTTGTCCGCGATCATCGCGCGCTTGCCGGTGGCCGGGTCGGTGGCGAGCTTCACCGTGCGATCGCGGAACGCGGGATCGATGTAGCGCTCGAAGAGATCGAGCGGCTCCATGAAGTGGCTGTCACCGTCAACCGCGTCGAGCATGGGACGAACCTCCACATCGAGAGCGCGGAGCGGGCGCGCGCAGTCAGCGTTTCTTCTTCTTTGCCGCAGCGTCCATCATGGCCTGAACCGCGCGCCAGTCGAGGATTCCGGCGAAGGCGCCATCCTTGCCGTGGAACGCCACCGGCCCGTAAACGTTGGCCAGGTAGACGGTGTCCACCGGATGAGTGGTGGCTTCGTGTACGGCGCCCGCCGGCTCGTAGACCCAGTCGCCGGCCTTGGCCGATCCGCCGCGATAGTCGAAGCCCCCCGTAAACACGTAAAAGTCCGCAGGCCCGAGGTGGGTGTGAGGTGCATTAACCTGGCCGGCGGGCGCCTTGATGAGCGCGCTCCAGGCGCCGGTCTCCTTGCTGATGCGCAGGACCTTGAATTGATTGCCGGTTCCGGTGTCGATCCAATCCAGATCGTTGGTGTGAACCAGAGCCGCGTCAATCGGATCAAAATACTGGGTAGGTGTTGGTTTTTCTTTGGCCGCCATGATCGAGCTCACCTTTTGGATTCTCACCTGATGTACCAGCGCGGATGGAAACTCACTTCCGCGCGGGCCGGTGGATGCTTTGCTTGTAGCAGAGTCCGGTGCGACGCCCAAGCAAGGAATCGCAAGCGGTTAGCGATGGCTGCGGCGCCGCTGGCGGCGTTCGAGATTGCCGCCGCTCAAGGCCGTGAGCTGCGGCCGTTTGGGCCGGGACTTGAGGACGCGCAGTGCGACAAGCCCGGCGCCTATATACAACAACGCGAAGCCGCCCTCCATCGCGCTAATCCGCGGATCGACATTCCACATTGTAAAAGCAAGCAAGGTGGAACCCAGCACCAGCATCGCAGTCATTCTTGGAATGAACTGGCGCACCGGAGAGTCTGTATACTCGGCGTCGCGCGCGGCCAACACCACCCAGAGCATAGGCACCATGAATGAAATGCCGAGCAGAATCAGGCCGAGTTCCTGCCGCAGGTCATTGTAGAAATAGAAGGCCAGCGCAAACAGCCCGATGAAGACCGGACCAAGGATGGCCGCGCGCCAGGGAAAAATCGT
>JASHZA010000052.1 GCA_030042765.1 Candidatus Binataceae bacterium
TCGACCGAGGTGCGCGAGCGGCTGAGCAGCGCACGGCCGGGTTCGCTTGGGCAGGCGGCGCGGATGCCGGGCATTACGCCGGCGGCGGTGTCGCTGATCGCGGTCCATATACGGGCGGGCCTTTCCCGTGTCGACATGTCCTCGGACTGAAGCTCGGGGTGAAATGTTTCACGTGAAACATTTCACCCTGCCCAGCAAACCTAACCTGTAGTAAAGTTGCCGTGAAATCCTGTGGAGCCCTCGACGAGCCGCGCGCGATTGGACGCGCGGTCCGTGAACTGGTCGAGAACCAGCTCGGGGAGTATCGCTTCGTCCCGCCGGATACGCGATTCGGGGAGAGGATCGAGAAATTTGCCGCCGCGATCGCGCTTTGGGGGGCGCGGATGAACCTTACCGCCCGTCCGGGCGACGCTTCCGAGATAGCCTCTCACATTATCGACAGCCTGATGCCGCTGGTGATGGTCCAGCAAGGCGCTGCCTCGTTGATTGGCGAGGCATTCGCGCGAGGGCGGGGCGTGCTCGACCTCGGCGCGGGGGCGGGGTTTCCGGGGCTGATGCTAGGCGCAGCCTCGCCGGCGGATTTCGTCCTGGTCGAACCGCGGCGCAAGCGCGCCAGCTTCCTGACGGTGACGGCGGCCGAGATGGGGCTGGGAAACGTTGTGGTCGAAGCGGTCCGCGGCGATAACGCGAAATTCGCCGCGTCCTTTGACACCGCGATTGCGCGCGCGCTCGGGCGGCCCGCGGAATTCCACCGGATGGCGGCGGCGGCTCTAAAGGCGGGCGGCGTGGCGATACTGTTCGCGAATCCGGGTCAGCGGCTGGAACTCGAGGCGGCCCGGAAGTGCGGGATGGGCGAGTGCGAGCGGCTGGAGTATGCGCTCGAGCGCGGGGAGCATCAGGTCAGGCGGGTTTTGGCGGTCTGGCGCAAAAGCTGACAGAGCGTACGTGGCGCAGCCGGGGAGCGCCTCGCACCGTCTTTTTTTCTTCGCCTAGGAACGTTTGAGGGGAGATTTGGGGCCGCGATCGGGGTGACTCGCAGGCGAAAATCGCTCCATCGAGTACCCCGGATCGAGTTATCCACTGGCCGGGGTGAGAAAAAAATCTCATAAAAGTCAAATTATTGTGGATTTCCATGCCTGCGGATTTTGATTTTATTTTCTATACGTGGTTATATTATGGACGCGCGCCGATGTTTCACGTGAAACATCTTTTTCGAGCGGCGCGCTTCCGGGCTGAGTCCATCGCAAGGCAGGAATGTTTCACGTGAAACATTCCGCAACCGCGTGAAGCTTCCGAAATTCGCGCGCCTGGTAGTGGGGTTGTTGTTGTGGGGCGGCTCGTCGTTATAGCAAATCAAAAAGGCGGAGTAGGCAAGACCACTACCGCGATCAACCTCACGATCGCCCTGGCCTCTCCCGAGCGTCGAATCCTTCTGGTTGACCTCGATCCACAGGGCAACGCTTCCTCCGGCCTGATGCCGCCGCCACAGATCGCGGCGGCGAAGGCGTCCGGCAAAACAATCTACGAAGCGCTGGTCGGGCGAATCGATATCAGCGAAGCGATCGCCAAGGTGCGCGAAAACGTTTTTCTCGCGCCGTCCGGGCCTGACCTGGTCGGGGCTGAGATCGAGATGGCGACGATGGAGGGGCGGGAACGGCGGCTCAAGGAGCTGCTGGCGCCGATTCGCAACGATTATGCGTTTATCCTGGCCGACACGCCGCCTTCGCTCGGGCTGTTGACGCTCAACGCGATGGTGGCGGCGGATTCGGTGATGGTGCCGATGCAGTGCGAGTATTACGCGCTCGAGGGACTCTCGGCGCTGCTCAGCACGGTCACGCGCGTGCGGCGGGTGCTGAATCCCGACCTGCAAATCGACGGGTTGGTGCTGACGATGTTCGATCAGCGCAACAAGCTAAGTCACGAGATAGCACGCGAAGTTAACAAACATTTCCCTGACAAGGTCTACCAGAACGTAATCCCGCGCAATGTGCGGTTGTCGGAAAGCCCGAGCCACGGGCTCTCGGTAATCGAATACGATATCAAGTCGGCCGGCGCGGAAGCGTATCGTCTGCTGGCGCTCGAGATGCTGCGGCGCACGCTGGGCGAGGCGGCCGCGGTCGAGGCGACCACGCAGGAAGGCGCGCTGCAAGGCGTGCAGATCGCAGAGGAGCAACCGGGGCGCCGGATGTGGAGCTTGAGGGCGCTGTTTGCACGTGAAGGAGAGCGAGGGAGGAGAGGGGGATGACACGGAGAGCCCTGGGACGCGGACTCGACGCATTAATCGAGAGTACCGAACCTGTTGCAGACAACGGCCACGAGGCCGAAACCAACGGTCATACGACGGCCGACGCGCCCAACGGCGGCGGTCCGGCGATCACGATGGTGCCGCCGGACAAGATCGTGCCGAGCCCGTTTCAGCCGCGGCGCTATTTCGATCCGGTCAAGCTCGAGGAACTGATCAACGCGATTAAAAGCCAGGGAGTGATCGAGCCGCTAATCGTGCGGCCGATCGCGGGCCGCAACGGAGCGGCGGCTTACGAACTGATCGCGGGCGAGCGGCGGCTGCGCGCCTCCCGCGATGCGGGACTCGCGGCGGTGCCGGTGATCGTGCGCGATCTCGACGATCGGGCGGCGCTCGAAATGTCGCTAGTCGAGAACCTGTTGCGCGAGGATCTGAACGCGATCGAGGAGGGGCGCGCATTTATCCGGCTCTCCAAGGAATTCAACCTGACGCACGAGGAGATCGCCGTCAGGATCGGGAAGAGCCGTCCCTACGTAACGAACATGATCCGCCTGATGGAGCTGCCGTTGCCGGTGATCGACATGATCGGCCGCGGCGAGCTGACCGGCGGGCAGGTACGGCCGCTGCTTACGATGGGTTCGCCAGAGGCGCAGGTAGCGGCGGCGCGCAGTATCGTCGAGGGCAAGATCTCGGCGCGCGGCGCGGAAGAGCTGAGCGCGGTGGTGCGCGAAGTGCGCGTTGGCGAACGCACGAAATCGGTGGCGGACGCGAATCTGAGCGCGCTCGAGGAATCGTTGCAGCGCGAGCTCAAGCGCAAAGTCAGGATTATACGGCAGCGCGGCAAGAAGCCGGGCCGTGTCGAGTTGGAGTATTACGACGAAGAGGATTTGAACGGGCTGGCGGACAGGTTGATGGGGGTAGGAGGACGAGGTAGCGCCGCTCGCGATTAGGGGGTCCGTTGAACGATATAGAACGCTGTTTTCCTGGGTGCGGCTCGATGAGAAAGATCTCGCCTCCGCTTAAGAGGCTGGATGCGGTATTGCGACGGATAGTTTCCACACCGAAGGTGGATATAGACCGGATCGTGGCTCGGGAAGAACGCCGAAAGAAGAAAAAGGAGTCCGAGACTCCCCCCGAGGTCAAGAGCGAGTAAGGAGCATCGGGGCGGATTGTTCGGCGCTGCGGACTTCGCTTGACTTGGGGAATCGGCGCGGAAGCGGTGGGTGGACGGATCGCTCGGGGAGCTAGCCTCGCCTGTCTCGCGCCCCTGCGCTCGGTTACCCTCTCGGTCTAATGCACGAGCTTTAGGGAGGCCCGAGCGGCTGGCCTAAAAGCGCGGCTGGCCAGCCAGGACCACTCCCCGTTACATAGGTCGGACGCGTAGGCTTTGCCATGGCGCAATAGAAGCAGCTTGCGCGCGCCGGTCGAGGATTCGAAGATCGGTTCGAGGTCGAGCGCCTCTTCCTTCTGAGCCGCCCATACGTCGGCGGGGATGATCACGTAGCCGGGCGGAGCGTCGCCGAGTTTGCCTTCGATCGCCGGCGCGTCGCGGTCAAGATAGAAGAGCAGCGGCGCGGGCTCGCTGATGCCGAAGCTATACAGCGGTTCGCCAGGGCCGACGATGCGGTTGATTCGCGCGGCGGTCTGCCGATAGGAATCGCCGCGGCAATCCCGGACTTCCTTGTAGGGCAGATAAAAGAAATTGAAGACGATAAGCCCGGCGCAGGTGAGCGCGACCGCGGCGCGCAGGGCGCGGCCCCATAAGCCGGTGCGCGCGAGAGTTCCGAGCCACCATGCGAGGATCACCGCCGACGGCGGCCATAGCGGGAGCAGGTAGGCGCGCCGTTTGTAGGCGGCCACGCTGAAGAAGAGGACGGTCGCGAGCCAGAAGATTGCGAGCAATCGGACGCAGAGTATCGGGCGATCGGCACCTTCTTCGGCGGGCGTATCCTGGGCGGGGGATCGCCAATAGGTGCTCAGGGCGAAAAAGATGGCTATCGGCACAATCAGGCTGAGCGGCGCGGAATTCAAGAGGAGCGGTTTTACGTAATACCAGGAGTGCATCGAACCCAACGCTCCGAAGAACCGGCCGAAATTCTCGCTGCCCAGCTGGCGGTCGAGAAAGCCGTAGCGATTACTGAACAGGCAGGCTGCATACCAACTGCTTCCGACTACGACGGCGAGCAGGATCGGGCCGGGAGTGGCGAGCGCGCGAAAATCCGAGAGACGCTTGTCGGCGCTCAGGAAAAGGGCGCAAGCGACCCCCGGAAGAATCGCGCCGATGGGGCCCTTAGCGAGAACGCCGAGGCCCATCGCGAGGGC
>JASHZA010000053.1 GCA_030042765.1 Candidatus Binataceae bacterium
GATTATCGGGGAAGAGGTCGCCGTGGATGATGCCCTTTGGCAGCTTGCCCTCAAGATAGCGGGTCAGGTAGTCGATTTCGTCCTCGAGCGTGCGCGTGACCTTGCGGAAGTAGTTGGGCAGGCGGTTGCGGACGTTCAGGTAAAGGTCGGCGATGCGCTCGAAGCTGAAGCGGTTGTCGATTCCCTTCTTGTAGCCCTTGCCGATTACGTGCAGCTCGCCCAGCGCGCGTCCGATGGTCTCGAGATGGGTTGGGCGCAACCGCGAGACCGGCAGTACGCGACCCTCCTGGTAGCGGAAGATGGAAACGCATTTGCTGCCGTAATCGCGGTAATAACGCCCCATCCGGTCCTGCTGGGGATTCGGACAAGGGAATGAATGCTTGCGAAGAAAGACGAGAAGGTCAATCTCGCGCTTTACCTCGCTCTCGCTTTTGACTTCGTCGATTCGCAACAGGAACCTACCCTTGCCGCTCTCGAGCAGGTAGTTGGAATTGATCGAACCTTCGGTAATCCCGCTGATAGTGGTGATTCGACCGAAGTTATAGTCATCGGCGAGCTCTTCGAGGAACGCTTTGCTGAGCTCGGTGTATGCAGCCATGAAGTATGTGTGCGATCAACCGCGCCAGAGTCTAAAACCGATTCATAATCTCGTCAACTGAAAAATGCGGAAACGGTGAAAAGTGATCAAAGCGTCCTCAATTTGCGTGAAAGAAACCGATGTGGCGAATCGGACGCCGTCCGATTGCAATGGTGCGGGACGGGCGTTTGAGGCATAATCCGCGCTCGATTATTAAATAATCATTGGGAATGCGCACCAGCGAAAGGGAACCCGCGACCATGGCAAAAAACGCAAAGCCCGCGGCAAAAGCCAAGGCGACGCGAAAGACACCTGTCACTGCAAAAACGGCGTCGGAGAGTAGCACGATGGAGGGCAAGAAAGCGCCCGCCTTCGAGCTTCCCGACCAGAGCGGCAAATCGGTCTCACTGCGGGATCTTACCGCCCGCGGTAACGTGGTGCTCTACTTTTATCCGAAGGACATGACGCCGGGATGCACGACGGAGGCGTGCAGCTTCCGCGACAATATAGGCGAGTTGCGCGCGTTGGGGGCTGAAGTTGTGGGGATAAGCGCTGATTCCAGCGGCTCCCATCAGAAATTCATCGAGAAACATTCGCTCAACTTTCCTCTGCTGAGCGACGCCGGCAACACGGTGTGCAAGGCATACGGCGTTTACAAGAAGAAGTCGCTCTATGGCCGCGAATTCATGGGGATCGAGAGAACCACCTTCATAATCGGGCGCGACGGCACGATTCGGAAGGTCTTTCCAAAAGTCAAGGTTAATGGCCACACGGAAGAAGTTATCGCGGCGCTAAAGGCTCTGCGCCAGCCCTGAGCGGCAGCACTCACTGAGCGGCGGGATTGGTGATTAATCCAGCGAAGAGGATCGCGCCAGAATCGCGCTCGGTAATGGCGCAAAAGAAGGGATGATCGACGATCATCTCGAACGGCCTTGGCCTGGCAACTATTGCTGACGCCACAACTCCGACCGCGGTCACGGCCGCGGCTTCCGTTCCCTCTTCGTCAACCTTGATATAGGTCTTGTGTTGTACGAAGTCGATCCAAAGGCGAATCGGCTTGGCCGGGATTTGGGACAGATCGGCCCGGTCGGGATCAAATGCCACGCCCATCCCCAGCGATGTCAGCGCGTCCTTGAGACCTTTGGAGTAGCGGAGCTCAAATTTTGGCAAAACTATGCTGCCTTCGCTCCCGCTGCTCATTCGATTGATCCAGTCATTCCAATGGGCTTCGTCCAATGACTTCAGAAACCGGGACATCGCCGAGCCACGCTTTGACGCGGCCGGCGACTCACGAGGGAGAAAGATGTACATGGCGAAGCGGCCGCTGCCATAAGTCAGACGAATTGCCTGAAAGTCCGGAGTCTCCAGGTAGGGATACTTACCGCCCTGCACCATCATCGGGGTCATGACCGAAGCGCCGCTGCGCAGGTGGAAGGATCGCGTTTGCGTTGCCTTCGCCTCGAACGGCCGACTCCACCGACCTTTGAAATAGACCGCGTCGGTCAGCACCAGCCGTGTCTGCCGGCTCAGATTGTCGACGATCGTCGGGATTTTGCCGTGGGTGTTGTGGTCGACCCAAGCGTTGATGGCTTTCACGGCCGATTCGGGATCGCCGTAAAAGTCCAGGCTCTGCGCCGTGGCGTCGTAGTAATCTCGGGTTTGGTCAACGAAACTCGCGCTCAACGCGAAACCGGCCTTCACCCACAACGCGTTTGCTATCTGGAGCTGGACCGCAGGATCCGCTTTCTGAAGCGTCTCGAGCAACTGATGGTTCGCGCCGTTTACCTGCCCTTCGTCAAGCGCGGCGACTCCCAGAGTTCGTGCCATCGCCTCCTTGGTGCTTCCGCCGGCCCCGTTGAAGACCATCGCAAGGGCGATCGAGACGCTCAAGGGCGAAACGACTATGTTGTCTTCGTCCCCAGCCGCGATCAGCGAATGCAGCAGCCGGAACCCGAAATCGTTGCCTGCGGCCACGACCTTTTCGGTTGGTGCGGAAGACTTGGGCATCTCAGCGGAGGCAGCGATGACGAGCCCGGCCGTCGACAACGCGATCGCCACGAGTGCCGCAATAATCCAGGAATTCTTCATTCACGCGCGCCCGCAAGGCAGGAAAGGGGCGCGCCGCAAGCCGAGGGCGGCGCGCCGAAGGTACGATTGAATCGATTTGTCCTAGAACATCCGTGCTGGTTCGAGTCCCGAGCCCAGCGTCTGCTTGAAGATCTTGAATAGTTG
>JASHZA010000054.1 GCA_030042765.1 Candidatus Binataceae bacterium
TGCGATCCGTTGAAATCCTTTTGGATCCCTTCGAGCTTCTGCAAGGCATTCGCCAGTGCGGCCGGCTGGTTTACTTCCCAGTTCTTTTGCGGCGCGAGGCGAACGCGCGCCCCGTTCGCGCCACCGCGCTTATCGGTGCCGCGGAACGTCGCCGCCGACGCCCAGGCTGTCCTGGCCAGTTGGGCGATCGACAGTCCCGATCCCAGGATCTTGGCCTTCAGAGCAGCAATGTCCTGCTCTCCGACCAATTCATGATCCACTGCGGGAACACGGTCCTGGAAGAGTTGGGGCTCCTTGGGGACGAGCGGGCCAAGGTATCGCGAGACCGGGCCCATGTCGCGATGCGTCAGTTTAAACCACGCCTTGGCGAACGCATCCGCGAACTCCTGCGGATGATCGAGCCAGCGCTTTGTGATCGGGCCGTAGATGGGGTCCATCCTCAGGGAGAGGTCCGTCGTGAGCATCACCGGGCTATGCCGCTTCGACGCATTGTGGGCGTCAGGCACGGCGGTCGCCGCAGCCCCGTTCTTGGGAACCCACTGGGACTTACCAGCGGGGCTCTTGGAGAGCTCCCACTCGTAGCCGTACAGGTTTTCCAGAAAGTTGTTGTCCCACTTTATCGGGTTGGTAGTCCACGCGCCCTCCAACCCGCTGGTAAACGCGTCGCCGCCTTTGCCGGTGCCGTAGCTGTTTTTCCAGCCAAAGCCCTGCTCTTCGATCGGGGCGCCCTCCGGTTCGCGTCCGATATTGCTTTCCGCGACAGCACCGTGGGTTTTTCCAAACGTATGCCCGCCCGCAATGAGCGCCGCCGTCTCGACGTCATTCATCGCCATGCGGCGGAAGGTCTCGCGGATATCAAGCGCCGCAGCGAGTGGATCCGGCTTTGCCTGGGGTCCTTCCGGATTCACGTAAATCAGCCCCATTTGAACGGCGCCGAAAGGATTGTCCCACTGACCGGGCTTCTGGTAGCGGCCGTCGGCCAGCCAGGTGTGCTCGGGCCCCCAGTAGGTCTCGTCTTCTTCCCAGACGTCGTCGCGTCCGCCGGCGAAACCGAAGGTCTTGAAGCCCATCGACTCCAACGCGACGTTACCGGCGAGAATCATGAGGTCGCCCCACGAGAGTTTCTTCCCATACTTCTGCTTTATCGGCCAGAGCAGCCGGCGCGCCTTATCGAGGCTCGCGTTGTCCGGCCAGCTACCGGTGGGCGCAAAGCGTTGGTAGCCATGGCCTGCCCCGCCGCGGCCATCGCCGATGCGGTACGTACCTGCGGCGTGCCACGCCATACGAACGAACAACGGCCCATAGTGGCCGTAATCGGCCGGCCACCATTCCTGCGACTTCGTCATCAGGGCATGGAGCTCCTTGACCACGGCATCCAGGTTGAGGCTCTTGAATTCTTTGGCATAATTGAACTCCTTGCCCATGGGATCGGACAGCGAGGAGTTCAGGCGCAGGACTCTCAGGTCCAGCTTGTTTGGCCACCAATCCGCATTCGTCGGGCCCGGTTGTCTGTGGCCCACTACCGGGCATTTGCTTTCGCTTGACAAGTTTTGCTCTTCCGCCATGTTCTTGCCCTCCCGATTCTCCATTCTCCTTTAAGGATTTGACTCGTCTGTTTCGTCTTTCTGCCAGCCCTGACGTTTCTCCTCGGACTCATTCAGCCGGTCGCGGGTTGATGTGGTGTGAGCGTTGGGCGTGCATTCGCTTCTCGGCAAGTTGGCACCGCTCGCAGAGAGCCTCGATTTCCAGCGAACACCGCAGCAGTGCGAACTGTCCCAGGTTGGTTTTACCCTCGAGAAGCTTGTCCACCTCGGGCATCTCGATGTCATGCACTCGTCTGCAGCGGACGCAAAGGACGTGGTGATGAGGCTCCACGTTGCCGTCATAGCGCGCAACATCGTGCAGAAGCGTTACCTTGCGCGCCTCTCCCACTTCGCAAAATTGCTCCAGAATCCGGTGGACTGTCGCCAATGAGACGTGGGGATGCCTGCGACGAACTGCCGCACAGATCTCGTCGGTGCTCGGGTGGTTCTCCGAAGCAAGCAGGGCCCGTATGACTGCGAGCCGCTGGGGCGTAACCGCAATCCCCCGCTCACGACACCGCGCAACGAACTCACCGAGTCGTCGCACGGAGTACCTCTGATGCCACCGTCGACCCACCAGCCGGAGTTCTCGCATAATCAAGTCCCAAACCGACTATCAACGCTGAACGCCACCACGGCCGAAGGAAAGGATTTGACGACCGACAAGTTGGGTGATCCGCAGCCTCAGCCGATACCTGCACTTACCTGCAACTGAACACTAGACCTCGTATCACCTGACGTGAAATTGTCAAGCTTCAGGCTCCGGTAAGTTAACCGCAGCAATCTTTGAGCTGAGGGCGGCGGCTTATAGCTTCGAAGATCGGTAACAAAACCGGCTTTTTGCGGGAGAAACGCACATGAAGATTTCGGAATCGATACGTGAACTGATCGCAAAGGCGCCCCTCGCTCATTTGACCACACTCAATTCGAAGGGCGGGCCGCAGGTCACCGTCGTCTGGGTCGGGATCGAAAATGATGAATTCGTGATCGGCCACCTGGCAACCCACCAGAAGGTCAAAAACATCCGCCATGACGCGCGAGTGGCCCTCTCGATGCTCAGCGATACCACCAGCGCGATGGGATTGCGGGAATACCTGGTGATCTACGGCAACGCCCGCGTGACCGAGGGCGGCGCCGTCGATCTCCTGCGGCGCCTCGCGCCGCTCTACCTCGGACCCAACGCCGACTTTCCGCCCCCGGCGATGCGCAACATTCCCGGTTATGTCACTCGAATCACTCCCGCGCGCTTCGCGGGAATCGGGTCGTGGGCCGAATAAGCTTTCCGGGTAGGGCCGCGCGGTTTCGATCTGACGAGGCGGACGCGTCGGCAACCGTCTTAGTCGTCCGCCGAGACCACCGGATGGGCTCGATGGTGCGCGCGCGCCTTGGCCG
>JASHZA010000055.1 GCA_030042765.1 Candidatus Binataceae bacterium
CATTCTCCGTCGTCATCGGCCAGGTCGTCAGCATCTACATCGACGACGCGATCATCGTCGACGGCGAGATCGACGTCGCCAGGGTGCAACCGATCGCACGCCTCGGCTACCTGGACCAGTATGCCGTCGTCACCGCCGACACGATCTTCAAGATGAAACGCCCGGCTTAGAATGCGGCCGAGCTAGCGCAACTGCACCGAATTCGGTGCGATCAGTCGCTCGATCTCCGCGACGAACGCCTCGGTCGGCGCCACCCGGTAGCCGTCGCCCAGCAGGAAAACCGCCTCGCCCCCATCGTCGAGACCGACGTGCAGGTACGTCAGCGCGTTCCCGTTATGGCGCCGCAGCAGTTCCTTGAGCTTCGCCAGTTCGCCGTTCGCGATCCGGCTGCGGACCGTGCGGATTCGCACCTCGCGCACCGCGTCCGTCAACGCGATATTGAGCGGACGCAATTCATCAAGAATTATCTGGGCGCGCTCGTCGTCGACATCGAGCTTGCCCTTCGCCACCACCGGCTCGTCGCCCATGATCACCGCTTCGCACTTCTGGTAGGTCTCCGGCCAGGCGATACATTCGACCGCGCCCTCGCGGTCCTCGAGTGAGAACGTAGCGTAGCGCTTGCCCGCCTTGTTGTTCTTGAGCTTGACCGCCTGCACCACCCCGGCCACGCTCACCTTGGAGCCGTCGGGCGCACCGGGCAGATCCGCCGTGCTGAGCCGGCTCACCCGCCGCAACTCGGCGTCGTATTTGTCCAGCGGATGGGCCGTGATGTAGAACCCGAGCGCTTCCTTCTCGAACTTTAGCAGCTCTTTTTGGGGCCATTCCTCGACCGGCTCGCGCAGCGCGAGCGGCGCCGGTTCGCTGCCCTTGCCGAACAGGCTTATCTGGTTGCGCACCGCATCACTCGCCGCACGCTGCGCGATCTTGAGCGCGTCATCGATCTGCGCTGTCAGGGCGGCACGCGAAACGCCCGCAAAGTCCAACGCGCCGCACTTGATCAAGGCTTCGAGCACTCGGCGGTTGAGCAATTGAGACCCGACCCGCAGGCAGAAGTCCGTCAGCCCCTTGAACACGCCCGCCTTCTCGCGCACCGCGATTATCTCTTCCGCCGACTTTGCCCCAACCCCGCGAATCGCGCCCAGCCCGAATCTGATCGCATCTCCGCTCACCGTGAACTTGACGCGGCTCTGATTCACGTCGGGCGGCAGGATCGGTATCCGCATCTCGCGCAACGCCGCGATATTCTTGTACGTCTTGCCGGCGTCGTCCATGTCCAGCGACATCAGCGCCGCCATAAACTCGTACGGGAAATGCGCCTTCAGGTACGCGGTGGTGTACGACGTCAGCGCATACGCAGCCGCATGCGATCGGTTGAACCCGTACGACGCGAACGTCGCGATCTTCTCGAAAATCGACTCCGCCAGCGCCTTGTCGACCCCGTTGCCGACCGCGCCCTGGATAAACCGCTCGCGCTCCTTCTGCATCACCGCGATCTGCTTCTTGCCCATCGCGGCGCGCAGGATATCCGCCTGCTCCAGCGTGTAGCCGGACAGCGCCTGCGCCGCCCGCATCACCTGCTCCTGGTAGATAATGACGCCGTACGTGTCGCGCAGGACCGGCTCCAGCAGCGGATGGTCGTACTCGACGGCTTCCTTGCCGTGCTTGCGATGGATAAACGGTTCGACCATACCCGCGTCCAGCGTGCCCGGCCGGAACAGCGAAATCGCCGCGATCACATCTTCGAAGCACGACGGCTTCAGTTCCGTCAGGAACCGCCGCATCCCCGACCCTTCCATCTGGAACACGCCCACCGTGTCGCCGCGCGCCAGCAGCTTGTAGCTCTCGGGATCGTCGAGATTGAGCCGGTTGAGATCGGGCGCGCTCTTGCCGCCCGCCGCTATCAGGTCGAGCGCGTCCTTGATCAGCGTCAGGTTCTTGAGCGCGAGAAAATCGAACTTGATTAGCCCGATCTCTTCCACGCCCTTCATCGAATACTGCGTGATCGAGACCGCCTCCTCGCTCCGCTCCTTGTCCACGTACAGCGGCACCATGTCCTGCAGCGGATCGTCGGAAATCACGACTCCCGCGGCATGGCGCGACGCGTGGCGCAGCAGCCCCTCGAGCTTGAAGGCGTAATTGAAGAGGTCGGGGTATTTTTCGCGCTCGGCCCGCAGCCGCGGCTCCATCTCGAGCGCGTCGGCCAGCGGAAAATCGCGCCCCTGCTTGGGCGCCGGATAAAGCTTGACGATTCGATCGGTCTCCGCAAAGGAAAGCCCGAGCACCCGCCCGACGTCGCGAATCGCCTGCTTGCCTTTGATCGTCCCGAACGTGATTATCTGCGCGACCCGCTCATCCCCGTACTTCTGCCGCACGTACGCCAGCACTTCGTCGCGCCGCTCGAAGCAGAAGTCGACGTCGATATCCGGCATCGATCGCCGCCCCGGATTGAGCCATCGCTCGAACAGCAGCTTATGCTCGATCGGGTCGACCTCTGTGATCCGAAGCGCATAGGAGACCAGACTGCCAACCACCGATCCGCGCCCCGGACCGACCGGAATCCCGATACCGCGCGCATAGTTGATAAAGTCGGCGACGATCAGCATGTAGCCCGAGAACCCCATCTCGCGGATGACCGGCAGTTCGCGGTCGAGCCGCTCGAAGTACGGATTCTCGTCGAAGTCGCCGCGCCGCGCGTGAAGCTCCTTCAGACGGTCCGCCAGCCCCTCGCGCACGCGCACCGCGAGCTGCTCGTCAAGGTCGCTCTCGCCCGCCCGCGCATTTTCGGGGCGGAAAACCGGGAAATGGAACTTGCCGAAATCGAACTCGAAATCGATCCGGTTTGCGATCGCAAGTGTGTTCCGGACTTCCTCCGAATCCTCACCAAACGCCGCCGCCATCTCCTGCGGCGTCTTCACGTAAAGCTCGTCAGTGTCGAACCGCCAGCGTGTGTCATCCGCGAGCGTCTTTCCCGTCTGGATACAGAGCAGCACCTCGTGCGCCTTGGCGTCCTCCCGATGCAGATAGTGGCAATCGTTGGTGGCCACCAGCGGGAGCCCCTCGAGCCTGCCCAGCTCCCGGAGCGAATCGTTGAGCGGGCCGTGCAGCCCGTTGTCCTGCAGCTCCAGGTAAAACCGATCCGGAAACGTGCGCGCGTACCATTGCGCCGCCTCGCGCGCCTTGTCCATCCGGTCCGCACGCAGCGCCCGCGCGATCTCGCCGCTGAGGCATCCCGAGAGCACGATCAGCCCCTCGGAATTCTCAGCCAGGATTTCCTTGTCGATCCGCGGCTTGTAATAGAGCCCTTCCTTGTAAGCTGCCGTCAGCAGCCGGCACAGGTTGCGGTAGCCGAGGCGCGACTCGGCCAGCAGGATCAGATGGAAATTGCCGCCGCCCTCGAAATCATCTCCACGCGGCGCCTGCGTGCGATCCGTACGTTTGCCCGGGGCCAGGTAGGCCTCGCATCCGATAATCGGTTTGACCCCGTTTTGCCGTGCCTTCAGGAAAAACTCGACCGCGCCGAACATGTTCCCGTGATCGGTCATCGCGATCGCCGGCATCCCCGATTTCTTCGCGTGGTCCAGCAGCGGTCCGATTTTGTTCGCGCCGTCCAACAGGCTGTACTGCGTATGCACGTGAAGATGGACGAAACTCATCGCGGCTCTCGAACCCTCCCCGAGCCCGGCGCTCCCGCCGCCCGCTCGCGCCTTCTATCATAGCGCGAGACGCCGCCGCTGGTATCGGCCGCAGCCCCTTCCAAAACGACGCGGGCTGTTGAAAAGGACGTCTTTTTCAACAGCCCGGCGTCCGGCGCGAAGCGGCAATCATCCGCGCAAACGGCCTTACCGCCGCTTTGCGCAATAAATTTGCATTGCCACGGCGGAGGCGGCCCTCGCCGCGACGTATCCGCCCGCGGGCACGCCCAAGTAAATGCGGTGAATCGTCGCGGAATCTAGGCTCCTCGCGCGGTATGCTCGTGCAATTCTCGGCGACCTTCCTTGTACGTGGCGCGTTTCGCGCCCCGCGAGATAGCCGGCCTGAAACTCGCCTCGCGCTCTGCGCCCATCCCTATCTGATTCTCCAGTGTGCGCAGTTCGCAAGGCGTCAGGCTCGCCAGCGCCTTTGGCGCGAAGTCTTCCAACGTCATTCCGTCCAGCGCCCGGTTTGCCGCGCCGTCCACACCGGCACACGGATACGTCGCCGCCTCGCGCGCCGCGCCGGGAGCTTGCCCGGTTGCGCTCGATCGATCGAAGTCCGCGCGCGAGGCAGCCCTCGCTCCATTATCCTGCGCCGCTCCATTATCCTGCGCCTCTGCGCAAACACCTGATACCGAGATTGCCAATCCGGCAATCACAATAGCTGTGATCTTGCTCCAGGTAGCCATTTTCCTTCCTCCTTCGCTGCCACGGATCGAGGGTAGCGGCTTCAAGCTTTCAACCCCGATACCGCTGGTTTGTGAAGCGAGGATACGAACCGGCCACAAGGCAGTGAAGCGCCTTTAATGCACGCGTTTCGTGCAAAAATGCGCAGCGTTATTGCGAAGCGGATCTCGGCC
>JASHZA010000056.1 GCA_030042765.1 Candidatus Binataceae bacterium
CCCTTGCAATTAGCTGCATTTAACTTAACACTAGTTCAACCTGTGAGCTGCACTACGCCGGAAACCGGGAAGTAAAAATGCCGAATCTTAGCGGACGTTTGATGAAGGGCCGAGCGACTAATCCCGAGCCTATCCCTCAGCTCGTAAAGATAAGCGCGGCGCGCGGGCTGCGCGATTTGCCCGGCGTTGTCGCCGGCGCGATCTTCGAGGCCCGCACCGCTGAAGCACGCGGCAGGGCTCTCAGAAAGCTGGTAGTCAAACCCGATCGTCGCGCTACCGAACGTTCGAATTAGCCCGCTTCGATCGCGGCAGCGGTTTCCTTAAAGGTGGGTCCCGGGGGCATGGAAGGCCCCGTGCCTGAGGAGCTTCCAACAATTCCGTGCCGCCGGTGAATACTTATTCTCACAATTCCATACCGGATTCGAACCTTCGATCACCTGCGGGTTGTCCGAGCAATTTCCGAGCTCAAGAGCGTGGCCTTGGGGATGTATATCGAGGGTGTGGCTCCGGCCCTGCTTGCAGTTCCTCCAACGGTCGTCTAGCGTTGCCTCGGATTCCATGACTGCAACGGTAATATACGACGGCAATGCGTCTCAGGTCGCGGGCGCCTCGGCGCGGGGCAACGACCTTTGGATGCCGCTCGAGGACCTCGCCACCGTCACCGGCTGGGAACTCAAGCCCCAGGGGTTATGCCGGGACGACGTGTGCGTACCTATCCCGGCGGGCCGCGAAAGCGAGTTCATTAGGGAGAACCGTGTTAATCTCGCGGCGCTGGCCCGTATGCTCCGACAGCCAACGGCTCACGATGACGTCAACGCCGTATGGTTCTTCGGCGAGTCGGTCGGCAAACGGCGCGACGACCTGCTTTCGCTGAAAGCGCCTGACTTCGCGCTGCCCGATCTCGACGGCAGGATACATTGCTTGAGCGAATACGCCGGCCGGAAGGTGCTCCTGCTCTCATGGGCCTCGTGGTGAGGATGCCGCTTCGACCTGCCGGTCTGGCAGGGTATCTACGACGAGCTGAAAGACCGTAATTTCGTGATCGTCTCGGTAGCTTTCGACACCGGCGGCGCGTCGGCGGTGCGCGATTTTATCCGGCCTTCGACGCTCGAGCTGCCGCCACCGATTCGAGACATTATGGGCTGGGCGGACGCGGAGTACAGGCGCTCCGCCGCTCCGGCTTATCCCTGCCTGATCGATGATAAACATATCGTCGCAGAACTATACAATATGACCAATGTGCCGATGGCGGTATGGATCGACGAGGACGGGCGCATCGTCCGCCCGGCCGAGCCGGCAGGCGCCAGCGACGGTTTTCGCAAGATGGACCGCGCGACCTTCCAGATGCCTTCCGACGTCGCACAAGAGGGCAGGGCCGCGCGCAAGCGTTACGTGGACGCCGTTCGCGATTGGGCCGCCAAGGGCAGCGCGAGCGAATACGCGCTCTCGCCGCAAGAGGCGCGAGCGCGGATTGAGGGCCCGTCGGAAGCCGAGGCTCTGGCTGCGGCCTACTTCCGTCTAGGCGAATATCTCCGCCAGCAAGGTCGCGCGGCGGACGCGCAGCGCTGCTTTGTCGAAGCGCGCCGGCAATGTCCTGAGAGCTGGCATTTTCTACGGCAGACCCTGGAGCTGGAGGAGCCCGGGAAAGGATCCGGTCCGGAGTTCTTCGGCGCCGTCGATGCGCTCGGGGAACGCAGTTACTATCCGCGGGTAGAACTCGGGGCTGCGCGCAAAAGCTAAGACCCACTGCTTGATACCGCCTGGGCTCAGGTTGCGGAGGGAGAAACCCTTATCGCGCGGGGCCAGAATGCCAGGCTGATCCTTAGTGCGTTGTCGGTACGCGCCATCGCTGCGGGCAGCAGTTGCCCGAGTGTTCCCACCAGGCGTTTTTCGTCCACATTTCGCACCGGTCGGGGGCTTGCGCGATGACTCGACGATGCTTATCCGAAATTCAGGCGAGCCTGCGGGAGAGCCGGATTCGCCGGTGCCGACTCGTGAAAAATTCTTCGGGAGCCAACCGGCTGCGACCGCTTTCCGGCAGGGACCGCCAAAATCTGCAAGGAGGCCTTTGGATATGGCGCTGTTGAGATTTGATGCGAGCCTCGATCCGATCGCGGGGCTGCTCAGCTTGCAGGACCAGCTCGAGCGGTTCATGCGGAATCCTGCATTCGCGGCCGGCTTGTCGGGCTACGGGGTGTACCCGCCGGTCAATATCTTTGAGTCAACGGAAGGCGCGATTGTGGTGGCGGAGGCCCCCGGCCTCGATCCGGCGAAGATCGGCGTTGAGGGTGAGGGGCGCACGCTGACGATCAAGGGCGAACGAGTCTTTGAGCCGAACGGCGCTGGCCGCGGATACCATCGGCGCGAGCTGAACGAGGGGAAGTTCTCGCGCTCGATCCAGTTGCCCGAGGATTACGACGTAAGCCGGGCCGAGGCGAGCTATGAAGCCGGGCTTCTGATCGTGCGCGTTCCGAAGGCTGAGCGGGCGAAGCCGCGACAGATCGCCGTACAGACCGCATAAGGGAGGTGAAGGATCATGGCCGAACAGCAGGCGAAAGAAATCGTAACCAAGGAAAAGCAGGAACTTGCGAAGCCGCAAGAGCAGACGCGTCCGGGACGTTATTACGTGCCTGACGTAAATATCTACGAATTTGACGATTCGGTGAAACTGTGGGCGGACATGCCGGGAGTCAAGGAGAAGGACGTCGACGTAACGCTGAAGGATGGCGTCCTCACGATCGTCGGCAAGGTCGCGACCGACCTGTACGCGGGGCTGAGGCCGATATACACGGAGTACAACGTCGGCAACTACTACCGCGAGTTCGTCCTGACCGAGAATATCGATGACTCGAAGATACGGGCGACGTTACGCAACGGCGTGCTCGAGTTGGAGTTGCCAAAGAAGGAACAGGCCAAGCCGAAACGGATCGAAGTCAGCGCAGGTTAGGGGCGCGGGCGGCGACAAGCAGGCTCGCAGGGTGACTGACCATGCCCGGGCGAGACCCTTGCGGGAAGCCGGCGTGCAGCTGGCAACCGGCCGGTCGCACGTGAAGCGATATGGTCCACTCGAGGAAATTTGAAAGAGAGGGTAAGCGGCGTCCATTTCGGAATTTGTTCGCGTTCCTGTTTCCGGTGCTGGCGCTGTTAGCTGCCTCTGTCGCCGCCGCTGAATCAACGGCGGTGAAAAAAACCAGGGTGACCGTGTTTCAGCCCGCCGTGCCCGGCGGTCCCAGCCGGAGCGGAGAATGCTGGACTGATTCGATCGCGGTCTCAAGATCAGACGTCTGGCGATGCATGGTGGGCAACGAAATTTACGATCCATGTTTTTCCAACCCCGGTTTGGCGGGTGCGGTGATCTGCGACGCGAACCCGGCGGAGGGTAGCGCCGGGTTCATCCTCAAGTTGACGAAGCCGCTGCCCGAGCCCTCTTCCAAAGGCCCGGCCTATCCGCGGCCATGGCTGGTGAAGCTCGCCGATGGAACCACCTGCGAGATTCAGACGGGGACGATCGCGTTAGTGGCCGGACTCGAGGTTCCCTACGGCTGTTCGGATTCGCAGGAATGCGGCGAGAAGGGCTGTCCGCACATGGCGGGATTGACCGACAAATTCCAGCGCGGCCAGGTCTGGATGGCCGACAAGGTTACGTTCAAATCATCGAAGACGGGGCTACAGCTGATCAGCCGCACGCCCGTCGCCGTCCGTGCGGTCTGGAAGTAGGACGCCGAGAGAACCGGCAGCCGTCAGGCGATTCGATGGCGCAGGCTCCGAGCCCTCTGGCGGCGATATCTGCGAGATGCGAGCGGTCTCTTCGAGCGATGGCGGCTGTACAGAGCCTGCGTTCGGGCCAGGCGGAAGAAACACTTTGTCCGAGGTTGAGTCAAAGTGCCGCCCGGCTGATTATCCGAACGTGAATCGCGCCACGCGAAGCCTTCGCCAGCGGGGGCGTGTTGCTTGCGGAAATTGAACAGGTGCAGGTGTTTGTTCGCCGCCTCGCTCACGGCGCGGACCACGTCCCGCAGGATTTTGTAGGGCGCGACCTCGCCCGTATGAGCGCGTAGAGCGGCCTCGAGGCCGCCGCGCCATGCGAGGCGCAATTCGGTATTGACGTGGACGATGGTCATGCAGGCCTTGATCGCGCGTTGAAGTCCTCGTCGTTGGTACCGGAGCCGCCGTGCAGAGTCATGAAGATGCC
>JASHZA010000057.1 GCA_030042765.1 Candidatus Binataceae bacterium
AGCAAAATTGAGGCGATCGTCGAAAGCCTCGAAGATGGTGTCGTTTTGCTCGATTCGGACGGCCGCGTTGCGCACATCAACGAAATCGCGGCATTGATCATGGGCATTGAACAGCACGCGCTGCTGGGTAAAAGATTTGACTCGTTGAGCGGCGATCATCCGCAGTACGCCCAAGTGTGCGAGATACTCAGCAACGCGCAGGCCGAGCAGCCGGAAACGCTCCGATCCGAACTAAGCTTGAAGGTCAGAGGACGCGAGCACACGTACATAGTCAAGCTGATTCCGCTGAAGGAGATGTCTCATCCAATAGGTACGCTTCTAGTGCTTCAGGACGTCACCTACTTGCGGGACCAGGAACGGGCGCGCAACAATTTGTTTGGAACGCTCTCCCACGAGCTTCGCACGCCTCTGACATCGCTGACTCTTTCCGCTCAGCTATTGCGAGACGAGGATCGCTCCCTGACGGAAAGGCAGCGAAGAGTACTGACCGAGAGGATTTTTGACGAGGCAACACGACTCAAGCAACTTACACTCAACTTGCTGACCATTTCGAAGGGGCCCCTTCCCCCGCCCTCTGGGCAAAGAGTTCGGCTGGATGTCGCCCGAGTTGCCGGAGATGTAATCAACCGGTTTATGGTTCGTGCACAAAGCATGCACATTCGCTTTGAACCCCGGCTCGATAGCGCGATCGAGATGCGTGGTGACCCGGAAAAGCTCTCCTGGGTCGTGTCGAACCTGATCGAGAACGCCCTTCGTTACACCCCGGAGGGCGGCTCAATAGAAGTTACGTCGCGTTACTCGGACGGTGCCGCGCGTCTTGAGGTCGCAGACACCGGGCCGGGAATTCCTCCCGAGCTTCGCGAAAGCATTTTTGAGCGATTTACGCAGTACCAGACTAATGGACACCCGGCAGGGGCTGCGGGTTTGGGCCTTGCGATCGTCAAGGAGATTGTAGAGGCGCATGGTGGGCATGTTTTTGTTGAGGATAACGACGGCGGGGGCACTAGATTTGTAGTTGAATTTCCGCGGACCAAGGACGTGTAATGGCAAAGCTGCTGATCGTCGATGACGAAAAAAGCATCCGCGAAAACCTGGTGACGTTTTTCGAATTGAAAGGTCATCAGGTGCATGAAGCGGAGAGTGGCGCGCAGGCGATTTCGATATTGAGCCAGAACAGGTTTGCGGCCGTGCTCACCGACTTTCGCATGGCCGAGATGAATGGCTTAGAGCTCCTGAAGGAGGTCAAGCGCATCGACCCGAATGCGCTGGTCATCCTTATGACGGCCTACGGTACCGTGGAAAATGCGGTGGCGGCGATGAAGGCCGGTGCGTATGACTATGTGACCAAGCCATTTACCCTTGAACAGATCCAGGCGGTGGTCGATCGAGCGCTGGAGTTCAGCCGTGTGCAGATGGAGAATCGCACACTTAGAGATACCATCGATGAAGTGCCGCTGCTCGAGTCGCGCAGTCCCGCCATGCAGCGCCTGCTGGAAACCGCACGTCAGGCTGCGGAGAGCGACGCGACAATTCTGCTGACTGGCGAGAGCGGCACCGGAAAGAACGTGCTCGCGCGCCAGATCCATCGTTGGAGTGGACGCCGCGACCATCCGTTTGTGGTTGTCAATTGTACCACGCTTTCGGAGGAACTTCTCGAAAGCGAGCTCTTCGGCCACATACGAGGAGCGTTTACCGGTGCAGTCAAAGACAAAACCGGCAGGCTGGAAGCGGCAGATGGCGGGACAGTTTTTCTTGACGAGATCGCCGACCTTTCCCTTGCGCTCCAAACAAAGTTTTTACGATTTGTGCAGGAGCAGAGCTTTGAGCGGGTGGGTGGTGACCGCACTATCCAAGTTGACACAAGAATAATTGTGGCGTCGAACCGCGACCTTGCAGCGGAAGTCGCCGCGCGGCACTTTCGTGACGATCTCTATTACCGATTGAACGTTATAATGCTACGTCTTCCGCCACTGCGGGAGAGGCTTGAAGATATTCCAGCGCTAACGGATCTAATCTTGAAGTCGGCCAGCATCCGCAACCGCCGTCCCAAGATGCCATTATCGTCGGGAGCGGAGCTGGTCATACGGAATTATCATTGGCCTGGTAATGTCCGGGAGTTACGCAATTGTCTGGAACGAGCAATTGTGCTGGCCAGGGGCAGAGAGATCGTTCCCGAAGATCTGCCGGATACGTTGTTTCGCTCAGAACTCCCCGCTCAGACGAACACTCCGGGCAAGCTTGAAGATCTCGAGCGGGAGCACATTATGCGCGTGCTGGCGGACAGTTCGACGCTAGAGGAGGCCGCCGCGACTCTTGGTATTAACCCCACGACGCTGTGGCGCAAGCGCCGGCGCTTTCAGATAGATTGAGGCCGGCATGCGGATATGCGGATGGACAAATAATGACCGAGAAGATCGAGGAACATATTGCTTGCACCTGCAACATGACATCGGCAGTCCCGCAGACAGACGCCAACTGAACCCAGCTGGACTGCCAACCAGTGGGAGAATCAATTCCTACGTTTGAACGTTTACGGCCAACTGGGGGGCCGACGTGACTTGACGACGCCCTAAGCTCTAGGCCCTTTTGTTGGAACAAATCCGATTATCTGCGGTCGCGGTGCGGCGTCCATATCGCTGATTTCCCCATTTGGTGGCAAGGGCCGCACGAAATTACTATTCGTTGTCGAGAGCGTTCGGATTTCCTGATCGAGTGTAAATATCGCAATACTTTCCGGGTGAACCAGCTCGATAAGCCGAGGTAGAGTGGTCTGTACGTGGTTATCAAACAACACAAACTCGATCCTCAAACGAGGGATAAGCTCGGTTTCGAACTCGCGGCCTCGGTATAACCGCTGCGGTTTCGCATTCCGCTCGAGCCGTGAACGGTAGACCTCAATCAGATCGAATTCCGCAATTCCGAGCCGAGGCGCCGCTTCCTTGAAAGCGTCCAAAGACCAAGGGGCAATTACCGCTTCTATCCTTTTCATTCCCACTCCGAGTGGAGCAGCGAAAGACCGGCAGGCGTCCAGTCGACCATGTTTGCGCTTGCTGATCGTTGGAGCAGCAGAAACTATGCCATGTCTGAATACCTTGTATCTTCAAGGGTTTTTAGGTCGGAAGCGGTGGGCTTGTTTCAATCCTCGGCAGAACGTCATTGCAATTTGTGATCTTTGATCGGGATCCAGCCGTTCAAGCTCGCGAGCTCAAGTGAGCGACCGTCTTGATAGTCAAGTGTTCGGGGACGTTGCCCACAGGTCCACAGGAAGGGATCGAATCGAGCATCCCGCCTGTGCAGACTTCCTCCAGAACGAGCATCAGAAAGAGCGACGACGTGGGCCGCAATTGCCGCGGCATCCGGCAATCATCAATGGGTGCGATCTCACCCCGCCGGCGCCGGACTCAGCGAGCCGGGCACACGCGCGATATGGTCTGGCGTCGGCTGTAGTTTGCGCGTCTGCTCGTTGAAGAGTTGCAAATAGACCCCGGCGCGCTTCATGAGCTCCGAATGCGACCCGATCTCGACGATTCTGCCGCTATCGAGCACCACTATCACATCCGCATCGACCGCGCTGGCAAGTCGATGCGCAATGAGGAGCGACGTCCGTCCCTTCATCAGGCGCCGCACCGCGTCGTGGATCAGGTTTTCGACTTCCGAATCGAGTCCCGAGGTCGCTTCGTCGAGAATCAAGATCGGTGGGTCCTTCAGAAACACGCGCGCAAGCGCCAGGCGCTGTCGCTGGCCGGTCGAAGGCCGCAGTCCGCCCTCACCTATCATCGTGTCGAGCTTGTCGGGCATGGAATCCACAAAGTCGCGGATGTTGGCCTGCTCGAGCGCATGCCAAACATCTGTGTCAGGGGAGCCGGGACGTCCGTATAGCACGTTCTCGCGGATAGATGCGCTGAACAGAATCGCGTCCTGAGGGACGATCCCGATTGAATCGCGTAGTGACTTAAGCGTTACGGTCGAAATATCCGTGCCATCGATCAAAATTCTGCCTGCCCCCAGCTCGTAGAAGCGCGGAATCAGGCTGGCAAGCGTGGTCTTGCCCGCGCCCGAGCGTCCAATCAGCGCCACAGTGGTCCCGGCCGGCACCACCAGGTTCAGGTCCTCTAGCGTGATGCGAACTGGTCCTCGGTCGAGCGGCTTGTAGCCGAAGCACAAATGCTCGATCTCGACCAGGCCGCCTTTGACCTTGAGCAATGACGCCCCGGACCGCTCGTGCACCTCGGGAGTCTCGTCAAAGAACGCAAATATCCGCTCGATGGCCGCCAGAGCTGTC
>JASHZA010000058.1 GCA_030042765.1 Candidatus Binataceae bacterium
CCGGCATGGCCGACCAGGATGACGGTGCGTCCCTCGGCGGCATAACGTTCGACCTCGGAGTGGACCTTGGTGACGAGAGGACAGGTGGCGTCGATAATGCGCAGGCCGCGTCCGCGCGCGCGGTCCCATTCGGACGGCGCGACACCGTGAGCGCTGAAAATCACGCGCTGGCCCTGGGGGACGTCGTCGAGGTCTTCGACAAATACGGCGCCCTCGCGTTCGAGGGCTTCGAGGACAAAGCGGTTGTGGACGATCTGATGGCGCACGTAGAGCGGGCGGCCGTAGTCGTGAAGGGCGCCGCGAACGGCCTCGACGGCGCGGTCGACACCGGCGCAGAACCCGCGGGGTTCGGCCAGGATGATTTTCTCAACCGATGTTTGCGAAGGTAGCATCACGTTTACGGTTTGATTAACCGATACTGGCCGAGCGGTCAACATCGGATTATCGAACTCGAACTTGTGGGTCACCGGCGTTCCCCTCGCCTCGCGTCAGTGATGGTGAGGTAGATCGGGGTGAGAGGTTTGGCAGCCGATCCAGACTTCGCCACCCACGAAATACTCCTTCTTCCAGATTGGCACGACTTCCTTGAGCCGGTCTATCGCAAAGCGGCATGCTTCGAAGGCTTCGGCTCGATGGGCGGCAGAGACGGCGACGGCGACCGAGGTTTCGCCGATATCGACGAAGCCGATGCGGTGCTGAATGGCGATGCGGACGATGCTCCACCGCTCGCCGGCCTCGCGGGCGAGCTTGCGCATCTCGGCCAGCGCCATCGGCTCGTAGGCCTCGTATTCGAGGCGCAGGACGTTGCGGCCGGCGTTGTCGCGGCGGGTGGTGCCGACGAAAGTGACGATCGCGCCGGCCGCGGGATGGGCGACGGCGCGTTCGAGCGCAGCGACATCGACGGTATGGCGGCCGATGCCGATGGGTCCGACCCAGGGCGGATCGATGCCGCCGCTGACCGGTGGAATAAACGCGACCTCGTCACGGTCGGTGGGCCGGTAGTCTTCCTTGACGTATTCGTGGTTGACGGCGAAGGCGACGCCGTCGTGATGGCCGCCGAGGGCTGGGAACTCTTGGAGCAGGCCGCGCCAGATTTCCCCGACGGTCGTGCCCGCGGGGAACTCGCGGCTTAGCTCGGCGGTACGGGCGCGCTCGCGCAGGGTCGCAAACAGTTTGAGCGTGAGCCGGTTCATATGAATTCCAGGGATTTCACAGCTTGAGCAGATGCGCGATATGGCCGAGTTCAGGCAGCAGCAGCTTTTCCATCGCGAGCCGGCATGCGTTGGGCGAACCGGGCAGCGCAACCACGAGCTTGCCATAGGCGGTGCCGGCAAGGGCGCGGCTCAGGAACGCGGCGGACCCGATCTCCTGATAGGAGAGCATCCGGAAGAGCTCGCCGAAGCCCTCGAGCTCCTTGTTGAGCAGCGGGCGGAGCGCTTCGATGGTCGAATCGCGCTGTGTTATGCCGGTGCCGCCGGTTATGATCACGCCGTCGAGGCGCGGCAGGTTTTCATTGACGGCGGCGCGGATTCGCTCGGGGCTGTCCGGGAGAATCTCGTAATGGGCGACGGTGTGCCCGGCCTGTTCGAGCAATTCCCGGATGAGGCGGCCGCTGTCGTCGCTCGCGGGGGTACGCGAGTCGCTCGCGGTGATGACGGCGAGCTGGAGATGGGCGCGGCCACGATGGCGGTGCTGGTCGGGAACGGACATCGGCACAAAGTTTACAATAGCGCTGCGCGTACTATAAGCAATGCGAAACCGGATCGAGCGAAGAAGCGTCCGTGGCGGCCAGTAAGCGAGTACCCTGGAGACTTCGATGGCATCGGCGTTAAAGGACCCGTTAATCGCGCCGGCGGATGCGTACAACCTGAAACTGATCGCGAATGTGCATCCGGAGGGATGGGTCAATCCGGAGCCTGCACCGCGCTACAACCTGGTTGTGGTCGGCGGCGGCACCGCAGGGCTGGTGTGCGCGGCGGGTGCGGCCGGGCTCGGCGCAAGGGTCGCGCTGGTCGAGCGGAAGCTGACGGGCGGCGACTGCCTGAATTACGGATGCGTACCGTCGAAGACGTTGATACGTGCGGCGCGATCGGCCGCGGAAACCCGTGATGCGATCCGGATGGGTGTGACGGGAGGATCGGTTCGGGTGGATTTCGGTTCGGTGATGGAGCGGGTGCGCCGGGTGCGCGCCGAACTCAGCCGCAACGATTCGGTTGCGCGGTTCACGGGGCTGGGGGTGGACGTGTTTCTCGGCGACGCGCGGTTCGGCGGCCCCAACCGGATCGAGGTAGACGGGCAGACGCTGAGTTTCAGGCGTGCGGTGATCGCGACGGGTGCGCGCGCGATCGCGCCGCCGATTCCGGGTCTGGCGGAGGCTGGGTATCTCACCAACGAGACGGTGTTTTCTTTGACGGCGATGCCCGCGCGGATTGCGGTAATCGGCGGCGGGCCGATCGGGTGCGAACTGGCGCAAGCGTTCGCGAGACTCGGCGCGGAGGTCGCGATTCTGGAGGTGATGGACCAGATCCTGATCCGCGAGGATCGCGAGGCGGCGGCGCGGCTCGAAGCCGCGCTCGTCGGCGAGAATGTCGAGATTGTTACCGGGTGCAGGATTAGCGGAGTCGAGCGGCGCCAATCGGACAAGGTGATCCGTTACGAGGGGGCGGGGTCGGCTGGCGAACTGGCGGTCGACGAGATTCTGGTTGGCGCGCGGCGCGCACCGAACGTCGAGGAACTGAACCTGGAAGCGGCGGGAATCGAGTACGATCGCCAAGGGGTGCGAGTCGACGATTACCTGCGGACGTCCAACCGGAATATCTACGCCGCGGGGGACGTTTGCACCGCGTACCGGTTCACGCACGTTGCCGATGCGATGGCGCGAATCGTGATTCGTAACGCATTGTTTTGGGGGCGGGCCCGCGTCAGCCGGCTGACGATCCCGTGGTGTACCTACATGGATCCGGAAATCGCGCAGATCGGTCTCTCCGAGGCGGAGGCGGTGGCACGCGGGATACGCGTGACGACATTCGTGCAGGAACTGAGCGAAGTTGACCGGGCGGTGATCGACGAAGAGACGGAGGGATTCGTCAAGGTGCTGGTGACGCGCGGCGGAGATCGAATCGTTGGCGCAACCATCGTCGCCCGGCATGCGAGCGAGATGATCTCGGAAATTGGGGTGGCGATGGCGGCGGGTCTGGGACTCGGCGCAATCGCAAACGTGATTCATCCGTACCCGACCCAGGCCGAAGGGATCAGAAAGATTGGTGACGCCTACAATCGGACGCGTCTAACGCCGCGGGTCAAGCGGATTTTCGATAGATGGCTCGCGTGGACGCGGTGACAAGCAGCGGGGAAGCGGCTCGCCCGAGAAGGCTAGCGCAAGCGAACGTTGAAGGCCTGGCGGCCCTTCTCGCCCGGGCGTACGTCGAACTGAACCTCGTTGCCTTCGCGCAGATCCTCGAAGTAGACCTTGGGGCCGAGGCGCGAGCGATGGAAGAAGACCTCGTCGCCGCCGTCGTCAGGAATAATGAAACCGAAGCCTTTGTCTTTGATGATCTTCTTGATCGTGCCGAACATTGAAACCTCCGGACGCCGGTGCCCGATTGATAAAGCTTAGGCCATGCGCGTCATATGTAAAGAGCCGAATGAGAAGCCGCGGAAGGGGAACGAGACGTGCTGAAGGCGGTCACACTGAAGGAGATTGAGCGGATCTTTACGATCACCGATGCGCTGGGAATTTCGCGTGAGGCGATCGTGATCCCGCTGCGGACCGAGAACCCGGGACGAATCCAGTTGCTGGCCAACGGCAAGCTCGAGATAGTGGTCGAGCGCGACGCCGATTTCGAGGAGTGGGTCAGCGGTTTGGAGTCGCGGATTCGGGCTTTGATGAATCGGCCGGACTGAGTTCGAGCAGCACGGCGCCGTGTTCGACCATCGCACCTGGCGCGGCGTGCACTTTGCCCACGATCGCGTCGCCTTCGGCGTAGAGCGTGGTCTCCATCTTCATCGCTTCGAGGACGAGCAGAGGCTGTCCGGCAGCAACCGCCTCGCCTTCGGCGACGACTACCTTCAACACTTTGCCGGGCATCGGGGCTGTCACCTCGGGTGTCGCGAGGCCGTGAGCGCCGCGGGCACCGCGTCCCTCGACCGGAATGAGGTCGAACACGGCGGGGCCGACGGCGACCAGGATCGAGTTGCGGCGGCGCGCCGCATGGACGCGCAGGCTTCGACCGCGGCTGCGCACGAGCGCACCGCCCCTGGCGGCAGGCTCGATTTCCGCAGTGATCTCCTCGCCGTCAATACGCAGGCGGAGCAAGGCGCCGTCGCGCGAAAGGATTTCGACGTCGAAAGTCTGGGCGCCGTTGGCGGTGCGGAACTTCATCGCCGGCTCCACAGCTCGAAGCTGCCCAGCCGCGCCCACGGCGAACGTACGGCTGCTTCCGCAGCGCCGTCGGCCGGCGCGGTGCCGATTGCACCGGCGCGGGCGGGTTCGAATGCCCCCTGCGCCGTCATCGCGGCCGCGGCCAACGCGATCCTGAGGTCGTCATACGCAGGGGCCCATTGCGGGAAGAATTGCGGCAGGAACTGGGTCGAAAGGTCGGCGCGAGCAAACGGTTCGCTCAGAACGACGTCGCGCAGGAAAGCCGCCGTGTTCTGCACACCGAGCAGGAAGAATTCGTCGAGCGCGGCGGCGATCCGGGCCCGCGCACGATCGCGGTTCTCGCCGTGGCAGATGAGCTTGGCGAGAAGGCTGTCGTAGTAGGGCGAAATCGTCGTGCCGGCCGCGATGTGGGTATCGACGCGCACCCCGGGCCCCGCGGGCAGGTTGAGTTCGAGCACAGTGCCGGTGGCGGGCCGGAAATCGTGCGCGGCGTCCTCGGCATTGATGCGGCATTCGATGGCGCATCCGCGCGGCGTCTGCGGTTCGGCAACCCTTGCGCCCGCGGCGATTTCGAGCTGGTCGCAAACCAGGTCCCGCCCGAAGCAAAGTTCGGTCACCGGATGCTCGACCTGAAGGCGCGCGTTGACTTCGAGGAAGTAGAAGCTGCCGCCATCGACCAGGAATTCGAAGGTTCCGGCGTTGCGATAACCTGCCGTTCGCGCAAGCCGTAGCGCGGAGTCGATGATGCGCGAGCGCAGATCGGCGGCGAGCCCGGGTGCGGGCGATTCCTCGATCACCTTCTGGTAGCGGCGCTGGATCGAGCATTCGCGCTCGCCGATCGCGACGACGCGCCCGTGATGGTCACCGAGGATCTGGACTTCGATATGGCGGGGCCGGGCGAGGTAGCGCTCGAGGAAGATGCGGCCGTCGCCGAAGGCGGCCTTGGCCTCGCGGGAGGCGGCCTCCAGCGCACCGGCGAGGTCCTGGGCACTTTCGACGATGCGCATCCCGCGGCCGCCGCCACCGGCGGCTGCTTTTATCAGGATCGGAAAGCTGGCTTCGTCTGCGAACGTCCGGGCAGACGCCGGATCGGCAACGTCGATGCCAAGGACGACCGGCACGCCGGCCTCGATGGCGAGGCGGCGAGCGGCGACCTTGTCGCCGAGCGTCGCCATTACCTGCGCCGGCGGTCCGATAAAGATGAGCCCTGCTGCTTCGGCGGCGCGTTCGAAGTCAGGCCGTTCCGAGAGAAAGCCGTAACCGGGATGGATAGCGTCGGCGCGCAGCTCTTTGGCCGCCTGGATGATCGCGGCGATGTTCAGATAGCTCTGCGCAGGTTCGGGAGGACCGATCAGGCGCGCATCGTCCGCCGCGGCCACGTGGGCGGCAGATGCATCGGCCTCCGAATAGACGGCGGCAGTGCGAATTCCCATCACGCGGGCGCTGCGGATAATGCGCAGGGCAATTTCGCCGCGATTGGCGACCAGAAGCCGGGTTATCCTTCGCTTTTCCACGTGTCGAGCAGCCTACCACAAGCGCCGCGGGTTCTGACCACGCGAGCGTGGAGTTTGCACGCGGCGGGCACATTCGAATAATTGCGTCGAGACAACGTCTCCAGGGAAAGGAGAATCATGGGCAACTACTTCGAGGACTTCCATCCGGGCCAGAGCTTCAAGCATTGGCCCGGCCGCACCATCACGGAGTTCGACAACACGTGGTTCACGCTGATGACGATGAACACGAATCCGTTGCACTTCGACGCGGCTTACGCAGCCAAAAGCCAGCATGGACAAAGGTTGGTTAACGGCCTGCTGGTGATCGCGATCGTGACGGGGATGACGGTCAAGGACATCAGCGAGAACGCGATCGCCAACCTCGAATACGAGTCGATCCGGCACACCGCCCCGAGTTTTCACGGCGACACGCTCTACGCCGAGACGACGGTGATTGATGTTACGCCGTCGAAGACGAAGAGCGACCGCGGCGTGGTGTACGTCGAAACGCGAGGGCTCAATCAGAACGGCGAAGTGGTCCTGGTTCTGCGGAGAAAGGTGTTGGTGCCGCGACGTCCGGCGTGAAGCGGCGATCGGCGGAGGTGCGCACAGAGAAATTTTCAGAATTTTCTCCCGTGCATCACAAAAAAGATTGATCGAAGTTGGGAAATGACTATGTTGTTCGATTACTGCACTCGCAATTCCGCGGGTGCAAACGAATCACTGGGGAACCTTTGCATGAGGGAGCGTTAGCGTAGGAAATGGAAAACTCGACTGCCATCCGCACTGTGTATGATTTTCCCGTTGCCGGCCATCTCTGCAGCGATGGAGCCGTGCGCTACATCAAATTGGTGCGCCGTTCCGGCGACTCTCAGCCCAACGGCACGTGCCCGCAGTGCCAGACTTCCTTCCAATACCAGAAGCCGCAGCGTTCCAAAGTAAGGCACTACGGCGGCGACGGCGCGACGCACTTTTAGTCCGTATCCGGGCGGTTTTCACTGCCCGAACCATAAAGCACCGGGTCCCTGAGCATCCGCGATTAGCGCGGTCTCGGCACGGGTGTCAGCGGGGCGTCAATGCACGGCCGGCGAATCCTCCGCCGGAAGTGGACGTGCCTTCGCGACCTCAGGAGTCGTGGGATTCGAGACGGGCACCGGCGAGCCACCGGCTGGAGGGACGCGGGCGAGAATTATCTGAGGCCCCTTGTAGTATCGGGTCAGCTGCCCGCCGACGAAGTTCCAGCTATCGGCGGGGTTGAACCAGGCGTGCATCTTCGGCACGAACGGCGAGATCAGGAAGTCGACCCATCCTAATTCGGGCTTCAAGTCGACCTCGAGCGTCTGGCCCGGATAGTGGGCCCATCGGGTAAGTTCGTTCGCCGAAGCCTTGACGGCGATCACCTTGGGTCCCGGAACGCAGGTAAGATCGTGGAATACGACCGGGTCTTTTGAGCCTTCGCTTAGATGATGTTGGAGGGGAATCACCAGCGCCGAACCGGTGTAGGTATCGGGCGGTAGATTCAGGGTCGCGGCATAAACCCTTTTCTCGCCGTTATCGTAAACCAGACACGACGCCTGCCCCGAGCGGAAATCGGCCGTCGACTCGCGCGTAAGCACACCGCCGGGATTGTAGAAACCGTGTTTGTACGTGAGCAGCACCGGCAATTGGCTCGGGCCGCGATCTTCGATCTTGTTCGTCTCGATTTCGTACTCACCGTTAACATACCGGCTTTCTATATAGATTAACTGGGAGCCCGAGACCTCGGGCGAAAGGGTGAAGTGGGTGTGACCGATCACCTGCGAGCCGTCGGCGTTGAGAATGTCGAAGTCGGCGACTGGCGGAAACTCGAGCTGGCCGGCGAGCAGGACGGAGGGTACTAGGAGGGCGCAGCACACCATCAGCCCGGCGAGAATGGCGCGCGCAAATCCGAGGCGCCATGGGGCAATCCAGCGCTTCCAAAGACTGCCGAAACAGGGGCGTGCCGGGCCGGAAAATCGTCGAGGTCCCATCAAATGCCCGTCAATGCTCCGATCGGGGAATACGCGCGGAACCGAGACTGCTTACATCCCAATGCGCCATTCTGGTTCCATTCTCCGGTGCTCAACGGAAGAACACAACCGCAAGATTTGGCGGCGCGCTTCTGACTCTAGTCGGTGCGCTTGAACAACTTCATCAGGGTATCGAAGGCCGCCGGCGGATTACTGGCAGTCCCCAGGTTGTGCTTGACGTGTTCGGCTGAGCTCATCCCGGCGAGCGCGACGTTTACTCCCGGGGTCGAGCGCACGAACTGGAGCGCTCGCTGCGCGTCCGAACCCATCTCGGGAAATGTTTCGGCCAGCAACGCCGGCAATCCGCGGGTCAGGCGTCCCTGCAGGAGCGACGCACTCGCGCAAGCGGCTATCCCGATCGCGTTGGCAGCCGCGAGCGTGCTGACCTTGCTCGCGTCCGGGAGGGTCTGGTTGGCCAGTGTCAGCGCTTCCGGCATCCCGAGGTTGTACGGAAGCTGGATCACGCGGAAGTGATGCTCGGGGCCCCCAACCTCGCTCGCGACGGCGACGAGATCCGTAAGGGATAGGTAGGAGGGGTCCTTGGGCGCGACTCGGTAACCGTTCCAGGTCGCAGTGCCGTAGTAGGAGATTTTTCCTTCGTCGACTTTGAGCTCGAGGAATTCAAACGCGGACCTGATCCGCTCGATGAACCCATCGCGACCGACGGCGCTCAACTGTGTCTCGGGATTGTGCAGGTAATAAATATCGATGGTGTCGAGACCAAGGTTGGCGCGGCTCGTCTCGATCATGGCCTCGAGATAGCGGGGAGTCATGCAATGCGATCCCTCGACCATGTCGCCGGGACCCACGATCCCCGTACGGACGTAGTTATCCTCGAACCATGCCCGCGGGTCGGCGGGCATCTCGGTGTCGAACGTGAGATAGCCGCCCTTGGTTGCGACCACGACTTCCTCCCGCTTGAGCTTCCCGGCCCCGATCAATTCAGCCAGGACCTTGCCGACGACGCGCTCGCTGCGCTGGAAGCGGTAGTTTACTGCCGTATCGACGAGGTTGATCCCGCCCAGAAGTGCGGCGCGCAGCGCATCCGCGTAAGCATCGTCAGTGGCGGGATCGCTCTCGCCGAGGTAAGTGCCGATTCCGATCGAACCGACCGAGAGCCCAATCATCGGCCGGAAGTTCCCGGTCAGGTTCGCAAAGCGGGCCGCGTAGGCCGCCGTTCCTTCGGCCGTGGCACAGTTCTGAAGCATGATTCCCTCTTTTAATTCAGGCTTTTCCGGCCGCGAAGCTCAGCAGGCTTATGGAAGGTTCGTACAGAACCTGAACGACGTTGCCGTCCGGGTCGTGGATATAAAACGAAACCGAACCGTCGCGATGATGCCGGAGCGGGTGGGCAATGGAGACGCCGTTTTGCTGAGCCCACGCAAAGGCCGTCTCGACGTCCGCTATTGTCGGGACGATGAAGCCCAGATGATCCAGCGATTGCGCCCCCGGATCGCCCGGGTTGCCGCGATGAAGCGCGAGATTGTCGCACCCCGAGCTGAGATAGGCTTCGTTCGGGTCGGGCTGCCATACCACGCGCATTCCGAAGACCCGAGTATAGAAGTCCTTGGCGCGCTCGACGTCCGCTACCCGGAGCGCAAGATGCCTGAGCCCGCGATTCGTGATCACCCTAAGCCTCGATTCGACCGCACTTTATCGCGCGATCCTGTAGCCGGCTACCGCCCAAATCGGATCCGATGGTGGTCCCGGGCGTTTACTCCGGTCGATCACTCCGATCTTCTCAAATACGCCGCTCTCGGCAAAGTAGCGGCTTGCGATTCCGGCTCTCTGCTGATCGTTGGCAGCTTGCCAGATTGCGATCGCCTTGGTGGGAAACATCCGGTTTGAGAACGTCGCGATGAAGGGTGAATGCGGCCGGAGCACCCGGCCGACGTCGGCAAAAATCTCAACCGGGCGCACCAGGTACTGAATCGAGACAGTCATCACGGCGCCATCGAACGACTGATCGGGGAACGGGAGCCGCGGATGCCGATTGACGTTGTGAACGACGACTTCTGTCAAAGCCGGGTTGTCCTCCATCTCGGCGCGGTTCAATCCGACACCGACAAGCCGCTTGGGTTTGACGCTCGTCGGGATGTGAGATCGCCAACTGCTCATGAGATCGAGAATCTCACCGCCGGCCGGAAGCATGCTCGAGTAGATCTCACCGACGGCGGCGATAGCGCCGTCGTCGATATGAACGACGAAACGAGGCGATTGGTAGAACAACTCGTCGTCAGACTCGTCGATCCGTTGGAAGAAATCCGGTCTCATGGGATTGGGCATGGCATCACCTGGATTCGCAATTGGTTCGCTCATCGCTGAAAAAAGTCAGGAAAATCAACTACTTAGACCGCCTCCGTGGACCTGACAAACGGCGTTGACATGATTTGGCGCAGGCGTCTAGATTAAAACAGTTTTCCAATTCGGCTGCCTGCCTCCCTCTCCCCAAGGTCGGGCGGCCTCCAAGGGAACTTAGACGTCATGGTCCGCCGCGACAAGACAAACTACGTTATTCAATCAGTTACGCACTCGCTCGACGTTCTCGAACAGTTTTTTGGAGACACCGACGAACTCGGCGTAACTGAACTCTCCAAACGACTCAAGCTTCACAAGAACAACGTCTTTCGTTTGCTCGCCACGCTCGAGGCGCGAGGTTATATCGAACAGAACAAGGCGAGCGAGAACTACCGCCTCGGCATCAAGTGTCTCCATCTCGGACGCCGTTATATCCATCATATGGGACTCGTTCGGCAGGCTCGCCCGATTCTGGCGGACGTAGCACGAAAATGCCGCGAAAGCGCCTTCGTTGCGATTGCCCGCCGCGACGGCGTCGTCCCGCTGGAAGCGGCGGAACCCGAGGATCGCGCGGTCAAGATCACTCCGCCAATCGGGATGACGCTGCCGCTGCATTGCACGGCCATCGGCAAAGCTCATCTGGCCTTCGATCCCGAAGAGCAGGTCAAGTCTCTCTTGCCCGAGCAGTTGTACCGCTATACGCCGCAGACGATCGTCGATCGCTCGATGTTGCTGGAACAACTGCATCTGGTGGCGCGGGAGGGCTTTTCCGTCGACGCCGGAGAATTCTTCGAGGACGTAGCCTCCGTCGCCGTGCCGATTCGGGACTACACGCGCTCCGTCGTCGGATCGCTCGCGGTGGCGGGACCCACCTACCGATTGCCGGGCGATCGTATCAGCCACGAACTGGCGCCGTTGGTGCTCGAGGCCGGGCGCGAGCTCTCCTATCGCCTGGGATACAACGAATAGGGCGCCGGGCAGCGTTCAGCGCGGTACTGGCACCGCTCCGGGGGCCGTGCGGCCCACGTTTGACTGTGAGATTGGCTGTTGTTACGGTCGGTTCCTGTTTTTGGCACCCGGCCTGGAAGTTTCTCCGGTCTTTTTTGCCATCACATGAGTGACCGTTTTGGAGTAAACCCGCAGTGAAAATTCTAGTCCCCGTCAAACGCGTTCCCGATCCGGCCACCACCATCCGCGTGCTGCCGGACGGTTCCGGGATCGCGACCGACAACGTCAAGTGGGTCATTAATCCCTTTGACGAGATTGCGATCGAAGAGGCGCTCCGAATCAAGGAGAAACAAGGGAGCGGCGAGGTAGTGCTGATCTCGGTCGGTCAGCAAAGCTGGCAGGAGCAATTGCGCACCGGACTTGCCATGGGCGCCGATCGCGCGATTCTCGTTCGTACCGACGCCGCCCTCGACACGATGGCGATCGGGCGCGTAATCGCGAAGGTGGCCGGCAACGAAAAGCCCGAACTGGTGATAATCGGCAAGCAGGCGATCGACGACGACTCGAACCAGGTCGGGCAGATAATCGCGGAAACCCTCGGATGGCCCCAGGCGACGTTTGCTTCCAAGGTCGAAATCGCCGGGGAGAAATGCACGGTCGTGCGCGAAGTGGACGGCGGCCTGGAGACCGTCGCCTTCTCGCTCCCTGCGGTGATCACCACCGACCTGCGCCTCAACGAACCGCGTTACGCGTCGCTGCCGGGAATTATGAAGGCGCGCAAGAAGCCGCTTAACGAAGTCGCGGCCGACAGCCTTGGAGTCGACCTTGCTCCGAAGCTCAAGATAAAAATCCTGAAGGCTCCGGAAAAGCGCCAGG
>JASHZA010000059.1 GCA_030042765.1 Candidatus Binataceae bacterium
CGCGGCGGCATTGACGAAGGAGGGGCGGCGCTGGCTGGTGTCGGCATAAAGGGTGAACTGAGAAATCACAAGTACGGCACCCGCGACGGCATCCAATGCCAGGTTCATCTTGCCGGCCGGGTCAGCAAAGACCCTCATCCCGAGGGTCCGATCGGCGATAAACTCTGCGTCGGCCTCGGTATCGTCGCGCCCCACTCCAAGCAGGATGACAAAGCCTGGTCCGATTTTGCCGATGGCCTGTCCGCGGACCCGGACCTCGGCTCTGCTCACCCGTTGAACAACCGCGCGCACGCAAGCGTCGTATTATTATTGGAGACGGGCCGCAAGCCGATCGCTCAGGCGCTCGTGGCGAAAAGTGCTCTCGCGCCGGACCGCGGCTTGTAATAATCTTTAGGGTGCAATGATTCCTGTCCTGCTGCGTCTCGGGCCATTAACCATCTACAGCTATGGCCTGATGATGGCGCTAGGCTTTATCGCGGGCGATCTCGTGCTGGGGCGTGAATGCCGCCGGCGCGGGTTCAGTCCCGAATTGGCCAGCGCCGTGGTGGTATGGGGCGCCATCGCGGGAATTGCCGGCTCGCGGGTATATGACGTATTTGACAATTGGCCGGCCTACCGAGCCGACCCGTGGTCGATCGTTCTTTCGGGTTCGGGTTTCGTATGGTACGGCGGTCTTATCGGGGGAATCATTTCGACCTGGATAGTGGCGCGCTATCATAAGGTCCCTTTTCTGACCCTCGCAGACATGTGCGCGCCTGCACTGGTGCTGGGCCAGGCGTTCGGGCGGATGGGATGCCAGTTGTCAGGGGACGGTGACTGGGGCATGCCGTCGACGCTTCCATGGGCAATGGCGTATCCGAAGGCGATAGTCGGCTGGAATTCACGGACCGTGCTAACGCTGGACAGCCACGGCAACCTGGTTTCGGGCTTTTTCGAGGGCGTCCGGGTGCATCCGACGCCGGTTTACGAAGCGATTCTCTACACGGCGATTTTTTTGGTGCTGTGGCGGTTGCGCCGAAAGATCGAGGTCGAGGGACGAATTCTTTGCCTTTATCTGATTCTGGCGGGAGCTGCGCGCTTCCTGGTTGAATTCGTTCGCATCAATCCGCGCGTGGTGATGGGTCTGAGTGAAGCGCAGCTTATCTCGCTCGTCATGATCCTTGGAGGCGCGGCCGGATGGATTTGGTCGGCGGCGCGGCATCCCGCAATAACAGCCCGAGTTGCCGCGGAGAGTTGAGAATTGAGCCGCGACGCCAAAATACTCTCGCTTGTGGCGGTGGCCGGCCTGGCGGTCGCATTGGTGATCGTCTCGGTGGTGGCGATGCCGAGCCACCGTGGCGGGCCCTCCGGCGGTCTCCAAATCAAGCCGGTGGCGGCGGGAGGAATCGCGGCGGATTTCAAGCTCCAGGACCTGCGGGGGAATACAATTTCGCTCTCGTCACTGCGCGGCAAAGTGGTATTTCTTAATGTATGGGCGACATGGTGTGAGCCCTGTCGTGAGGAGATGCCTTCGATTGAGTCGCTTTACGAGGAGTTTGGAAAGGATAAGGACTTCGAGGTGCTTGCGGTCAGCCAGGACACCGCGGGCCGCAAGGCAGTGGCGCCCTACGTGAAAAAGACCGGGCTCAAATTTACTGTTTTGCTCGACCCGACCAACCAGGTAGGCGATGCCTACAATGTCAGCGGAATTCCCGAGACTTTTATTATTGGCCGCGACGGTCGCATCGTAGCTCATCACGTCGGTCCATACGATTGGGCGTCGTCCGAAATGCGAGACGCGCTTCAGGAATTGATCAAGTCGAAGGCAGGTTAGTTTGGCCGCTCCGTGCGGCTTAATCGAATACAGGCGGGTTTTTGGATGGCATCAAAGAAACGAAACCGGTTGATCGTCGGGATGGGTATAGCGCTCGTCGTTTGCCTCCTTGTGATCGGCGATTTGGCCGTACAGCGCGCCCAGGCGCTTCCTGACGATACTTACAAGGAACTGCAGACCTTCGCCAACGTGCTGGCGATCGTCCAGAAGAATTATGTCGAGCCGGTCTCGACCAAGCGCCTGATCAATGGCGCGATTACCGGGATGCTGGCGTCGCTCGACCCGCATAGCGCGTACCTGACCCCTGATTTGTACCGCGACCTCGAGGTTGAGACACGCGGCAGCTTCGGCGGGCTCGGTATCGAGATAACGGTCAAGGACGACGTTCTGACCGTCGTTTCGCCGATCGAGGGCACGCCGGCGTATGACGCGGGTATCAAGGCGGGGGACGAGATCATCAAGATTAACGACGATTTCACGAAAGGCATGACGCTGACTGACGCCGTTAAGATGATGCGTGGCCCCAAGGGCAGCAAGATTCGTCTCACCCTCCATCGCGAGGGTATCCCGGATCTGTTCACGGTGAGCGTTGTCCGCGACGTCATCAAGATAAAGTCGGTGCGCTCGAAGGAACTGAAGGAAGGCTACGGCTATCTCCGAATCACGACCTTCCAGGACGGAACCAACGAAGACGTCGAGAAGGCGATCGACAAATTCCGTAAGGCGAGCTCGGGACAAATCAAGGGCCTGGTGCTCGACTTGCGCGATAATCCGGGCGGACTCCTGAACCAGGCGGTCTCGGTCTCTGACGACTTCCTCGATGGGGGACTGATCGTTTACACACAGGGCCGTCTCGAAAGCCAGCAGCAGAAGTACTTCGCGCACAAGAAACGCGACTTCTCAGATTTCCCGATGGTAGTGCTGGTTAACGGGGGCAGCGCCAGTGCGAGCGAAATCGTCGCTGGGGCGCTGCAAGACCAGCGCCGCGCGATCATCGAGGGTACCCAGACTTTCGGGAAAGGTTCCGTGCAGACGATCCTGCCGCTCGACGATGAGTCTGCGTTGCGGCTGACCACGGCGCGTTACTTCACGCCCAACGGCCGCTCGATTCAGGCTGTCGGTATCACCCCGGACGTCGTCGTGGAACCGCCCAAGCCGACGCTCGCTTCGCTCGAGCTTCCGAGCGTGGAGCTCAATGACGATGACGAAATTCGTGAGCAAGACTTGCTCCATCATTTCCAGAACAATCAGCGGCCGGGGACTCCCGCGAAACCCGCGGCAGGCGCTTCGCCTAGCGCAGCACCCGAGGCCAAGCCGATGGGTAAGCCGGAGGAGCAGGGCAAGGCTGCTAAGCCCGAAAAGGACATTCAGCTCGACAGAGCGATCAGCATCCTGGAGCACTGGAGCAAGTACAAAGTGCAATTGGCCAAGGCCGATACGGCGCCGGGTTCCTCACCAGCTGCTGACGGGT
>JASHZA010000060.1 GCA_030042765.1 Candidatus Binataceae bacterium
CCGAAAATGCCACCGGCAATTGGATCAAAGTGGTTCAACGCGTGCCGGTCAAGATCACGCTCGACCAGCTTCCCCCGCCCGACAAAGCGCTGCGGCTGGGCCTGTCCGTCGAAGTGACAGTCGAGACCGCTCCGGCGCGCGCAGCCTCGGCCTCCGCCGCTTCGACTCATCCCTAGCTGATTTATGGAACCGACTGCAGCCACCGGCGAGGCCGCCCTCGCCTCGATCGGCCACCCCGCCGCGCTAGAGGCAGAAGCGGGCAAGTGGGTTGTAGCGGGTTCCGTCCTGTTGGGGTCGTTCGTCTCCGTGATGGATTTAACGATCGTTAACGTCTCGATGCCCCATATGATGGGGAGCTTCGGTACCGATCTGCTCAACATCACCTGGGTTTCCACCGCCTACAGCATCGCCCAGATCATCATGATCGCGATGGCCGCCTGGTGGAGCACGATGCTCGGACGCAAGCGCTTGTATCTGTTTTCGATGGCCATGTTCCTCACAGGCTCCGTGCTCGCCGGCTTATCGCAAACCCTGGGCCAGATGATCTTCTTCCGCGTCATCCAGGGAATCGGCGGCGGCAGCCTGATGCCGGTTTCGCAGGCGATTGTGCGAGAGAAATTCCCTCCCGAAGAGCAGGCGATCGCGATGTCGCTCTACGCGATGGGTGTGATCCTCGCGCCGGCGATCGGCCCCGTAATCGGCGGCCTGATTGTCGATTCGATGGGCTGGCCGTGGGTTTTCTACATCAACGTGCCGTTCTGCATCGTCGGCATAATGATGGTGAGTTCCTTCGTCCATGATCCGTCATACCTGAGGCGCGGCTTGCGAAAGATCGATTGGGGCGGGCTTGCGCTCCTCACTATCGGTATCGTCAGCCTCCAGATAATTCTCGAACGGGGCGAGAAGGCCGACTGGTTTGCCTCGAACTGGATCGTCGCCGGAACCATCCTTGCCGCCTTCTCCCTCGCGGCGCTGGTGATTTGGGAGATGCGGGTCGACGAGCCAATTGCCAACTTCAGGCTGTTCAGCAATCGCCCACTCGCGGTGGGCGCGATTTACATCTCGATCATCAGCTTCGGCCTGTTCGGTTCCACTTTCATCCTGCCGCAATATACAGAGACTCTGCTCGGTTACTCCGCCTATCAGACCGGACTCGTGATGGTGCCGCGGTCGATCGCAATGTTCCTCATGATGCCGCTAAGCGGTCTCGTCTACAATTATTGCGACACCAGGATTCAGGTGAGTGCCGCGCTCACCGCGATGTTCGTCTCGTTCTGGATGATGAGCCACTTCGCGCTGAACGTCGGTTACTGGGATTTCTTGGGCTGTACCACGCTCATGGGCATCGGGATTGCCAACTCCAACGTTGTGATGTCGACCATGTCGCTGAGCACGATTCCTCGCCCGCAGATGACGCAGGCGTCGAGTCTGTTCACCCTCTCGCAGCGCGTTTCCGGCAATCTGGCCTACGCCGTGCTGGCGACGATGCTTGCGCGGAACACACAGACTCGACGTTCTTATTTGATTCCCAACATTTCGTTCCTCAAGGACCCTTATCTCAGAATGCACGCGAACCTGACCGCCCGTCTGCTCGAGCGCGGCCAAAGCGGGATGACCCCGCGCATCAGCATCGACGCAGCGCAACACCATGCGACCGCCGTGATCAACCATATGGTCAACGCGCATGCGACGATGCTTGCCTATAACGACATCTATTGGTTTCTACTCAAGATGCTGGTCGTCGCGCTGGTCGTGCTGTGGTTCGCGCCGCAAAACGCGTTCCCCAAAGCCGTGAAATAGCTGTGCGCATCGCCTAGCGCGGCGGGACAACCAGCACCGGGCAGGACGATTCTCGCACCACCTGTTCAGCGACGCTGCCCAAAAGGAGATGGCCAATTGCCGAACGCTCCCGGCCATGCGTCGCCATCACGACCAGGTCGATATTCAATTCCACCACGGCGCGAACGATCTGCTCGGCCGGCACGCCGCTGCGGGTCACGGTTTCGCGGGCGATAGCTTCGGGAATGCGCTGGTCCGCGATCTTTTCCAGCTTCAGCTTGGAATTCTCTTCCCACGCGGGGATCGGCTCGGACGGAAGCATGATCTCGGTTGCGCCGATCGGGAATGCATCGACGTGGATCAGGTAAAGCTGGGCGCCGTTTTGCGCGGCGATCGCACATGCGAGGTCGAGAGCGGCCGTCGAATTCTTATCGAAATCGACCGGACAGAGAATTCTGCTGAAAATTTCAGCCATAGACGTAGGTGTCTGCTGCCGAGGGCGGGACTTGAACCCGCATGTGGTTACCCACGGTGGATTTTGAGTCCACTGCGTCTGCCGTTTCGCCACCTCGGCACGCTGTAGAACCAAGAAGATACAGCACTTTTACGCGCGGATGAAGCAGGTGAATCCTCCGCGCCCTCGCCCGGAAAAGCGCCCCTCGCTTGCGTTTGTAATTCCCCTCGGCTTGATGGATTCATACTGACGGCGGCGCCAGGCCGCTTCGACAGGGGAAAAAATGGCTCAAGGCAGAATCGCGGATCGCGTGGCAATCATCACCGGCGGCGGCTCCGGCATCGGCAAAGCGACCGCTGAACTGTTCGCTCAGGAAGGTGCCAGGGTAGTCATCGGGGATTTGCCGAGCGGCGAGGGCGATCAGGTCGCCAAGTACATCGGCGGCACGTTTGTGCCGACTGACGTGCGCGATCCCAAAGCGATCGAGAAGCTTGTGCGCACCGCATGCGACAAGTTCGGCGGTCTCGATATCATGTTCAACAACGCTGGTATCGGCATCGTCGCGCCGCTCCTCGACACCTCGGAAGAAATCTATTCGAACACGCTTCGAGTCGACCTGGACGGCGTCTACTGGGGTCTTAAGTTTGGCGGCCAGGTGATGGTTCAGCAGAAGCGCGGCGCGATCGTAAACACCGCATCCGTGGCCGGAATCCGCGGCAGCGTCGGCTTGTCGGCCTACAATGCGGCCAAGCACGGCGTCGTTGGCCTGACGCGCAACGCGGCGCTCGAATTCGCGCACGCCGGCGTTCGCGTAAACTGCATTTGCCCCGGCGTTATCGACACGCCGCTGGTCGCGCGAGCATTCGGCGCCACCGAGGAAATCCGCGAAACCATGCATCGGTTCCATCCGCTGGGCCGCATGGGCAAGCCGAGCGAAATCGCGCGATGCGTGCTCTTCCTTGCCTCCGACGATGCATCGTTCGTGACCGGACACGCGCTGGTGGTCGATGGTGGAATCTCCGCCTCCGCCGGGAGTACGGCCGGCATCACCCCTAATTAGAAGCGGTCACCAGGCGCAGCGTCGAGCCGGTGCGTTACTCACCGGCGAAGAACGATGGTCGTAATCGTCATGGGCGTGGCCGGTAGCGGCAAGAGCACGGTTGGACAATTGCTCGCCCGCACCCTGGGATGGCGTTTCCACGACGCGGACGACCTCCATCCGCGGCGCAATCGCGAAAAGATGAAAGCCGGAATCGCCCTCACCGACGATGATCGCAAACCATGGCTCGAAGCCGTGCGCCGCCTGATCGAGGAATGCATCGCAAGCGGCGTCAGCGCCGTGGTCGCCTGCTCGGCCCTCAAACAGTCTTACCGCGATCTGCTGGTTGTTGATCCTGCAAAGGTGAAAATTGTCTACCTCGCCGGTGAGCGGAAGCTGATAGAAGAGCGGCTGGCGCGCCGTCGCGGCCATTTCTTCAACCGGCGACTTCTCGAAAGCCAGTTCGAGTCACTCGAGGAGCCGCACGGCGTCATCGTGGAAGAGATCTCGCGCGCCCCCGCGGCGATCGTCGAGTCGATCCGCGCGAAACTCGCATTGTGACCCTGTAGGGGCCGTCACGCTACTTCTCGCCGAAGAACGTCATCAACTGGTCGATCAGGTAATCCGGGCGCTCCTCCGCGATCCAATGACCACAGCGCTCGACCGCGCCGCCCCGAACGTTTTCCGCCAGTTCCTTCATCGAACGTAGCGGAACCTGGCCGAAACCGCGCTCGCCGCCGAGCGCCAGCACGGGCATCTTGAGCTTCGTTTTGGCGTTTTCCTTGTTGTGATCGATGTCGTCGAAAATCGCGCGATAGTATTCGAAGCCCGCACGCATCCCACCCGGTGCCGAATAGCATCGAACGTATTCGTCGATCTCCGCCTCGGTGATCGCCGTCGGGTTGTACGCGGCGATCCGGTAGAACCAGGAGAGGTAGGTGCGCTCGCGGCCAGTGACCAGCGCTTCCGGCAGGTCGCGCACGTTGTGGAAGGCCAGATGCCAGATGCCGCCCCGCCGCGTAACTTGCGGAATTTTCTGCCAACCTTCGCCCGGAATCGTAACGTCGAGGATTACGAGCTTGCGAACATCCTGCGGATGAGCGCACGCATACGCGTACGCCACCGGACCGCCCCAGTCGTGGCCGACAAGGAAGATCTTTTCGAAGCCGAGCTTGAGCACGAGCTGGTGGATGTCGCCGGCGACGGTTCGCTTATCGTAGCCGGTCGCGGGTTTGGACGAATCGCCGAGGCCGCGCATGTCCGGCGCGATAACGGTGAAGCGTTCAGCCAGCGCGGGCATGATGCGGCGCCATTCGTACCACGTCTGCGGCCATCCGTGGAGTAGCACGACCGGATCACCGCTGCCGCAGGTTACATAGTGTAGCCGCACCGCATCGAGTGTGACCGTGTGATGAACGAACTTCGAGTCGTCGATTTGGTTTCGATTAGGCATGGTTTCTAAAGATCGACCGGCAATTCGAGATACTCGTGGTAGATGAAGTCGCGATGAGCCAGTAGCTGCGGTGTTGCCGCCTGCATCACCACTGAATCGGTGCAGGTGTACAAGCGCCGGTATCCCTGTGGCATCGGGCACAACTCATCTGGAAGAGGCTGAAGCAGCGCGGCGAAAGCCGCCCAGTAGATGTCGAGCGCGGACAGACGATCACCGACCAGAAAGCGGCGGCCCTTCGCTCGCTGCGATTCGAGTTGGCCTCCCATCGCGCGCAGGATTTGTGCGACGCGTGCCGGCGCCGCCTCCGCAGGCTGAGGCGCATAGCCATATTTGTTGGCAATGAATGTCATGCCCTTTTTGGCGGCTTCCGAGGCCTTGGGGTCTCCCAGCGTCAGATGGAGCAGCATGAGGCGCCGCGCCCATCCGAAACCGTTCTCGCCGCACAACTCGTTGCTTAGCCCGAACATCTGGACGCGTTCGTCGATCGCGGCTGGAATCAACGCCGGTTCTGGCGCGATCCGTTCGGCCAGGAAGAGCTGGTCGTTCCAGATGCTGCGCGGACGCTCGTCGTTGTACACGAATGCCGGCGCCGTGGTCTGCGCGGTCCACTTCAACAACGGCTGATTTTCGCGCCCGACTTCCTGACGCACTTTTGTGTAGGGAATTTTCTTGACGTGCAAAATGCCCTTGGCGGCTTCGCTCCAGGGTCCAGGGACCCCGGGCGAGAGCACCACGCGCAATCCCGGCATCCCGACTGCCTGTTCAACTTCGACGTATTGGGCCATATCCGATTCTCCCGGCCATAGCGTAAAGGGTGGGTTTTGCGAGGAGTTACTTCGTCCCGTCCTTGTACTTCATCACGGAAGCTTCTGCCAGCCGGCGTTGCACATGAAAGCCGGGTCTACCAACGGTACAAGCGCAAGCTAGTTAGAACTTGCAATTTGGGCATATTTCAGCTAAATCTCCGTTATCATATCCTAAGACAATCTTTTGCTTTGCTATTTATTCTAGTCTCATTCAGGAGTT
>JASHZA010000061.1 GCA_030042765.1 Candidatus Binataceae bacterium
GGAGCTGTGATGGTGATTCTTCTGATACTCGTCGCAGCCGCCGCGTATTGCCTCTCTCAGGTGAGAGCCCTGGTCACTGACGGGCGACGAACCCTGAAAAAGATGCCCGAGATTCCGCGACGCTTCGCCTGAGACAAACACGATGGCGGTCGCTGCGTCGCGTTTCGCACGGCGGCCTCAAGGTGTCAGCGCTACCGCGTCACCCGGCGGATCATAATTGAAACGCGTGAATATTTCGCGCGCTTCAGGGGTCTGGAGCCAATCAAGAAACTTCGCGGCGAGTCGAGGATGCGGCGCATCCTTCAGCGCCGCCGCATAAAAGACCAGTGGCGAGGGATGCAGCGTCTTGCCGTTGAGATTCAGGGAGGCCGAGCGGTAGCGGGATTCCATTTGCGCGTCACCGAGGTTTATTTCCTTTGGCAATGCGATAAACGGCAGGCCAAGTGCCGCCGGTTGAGTCTTGTATGCGGAGCTGGCATCGAGTTGTCCGGCCTGAAGACGCGCCATTATCCCCGGTTCCTCGAAAATCTGGCGCGGATTGATAAGAGGTCCCAATATCTTGTCCGCCAAATCAGGTTGATGATAGTAGTCGGCCGCCAACTGCATCGTGAAGATGATATTCACGCCTTGAGGATCCGTGTGCGGATCGGTGCGTCCGAAGCGGAGCTGGGGCGCCTCGAGTATTTTCCACCACGGCTCCGCCGTGGGCTCGCGCGATTTCTCGAATGCGGCGGCATAGCGGCTCGTAGGGCTATACGCAATCACGATCTCGGTGCGGGCAATTGGAATGGCGCGTTCCGCTTTTCCAGCTTTGAGGACCGAGCGCATCGGCGGCGGCGTCACCGAGATGAAAACGTCCGGCCGGATGCCTCCGGCAACAATTAGATTCGCCAAGCCGGTCGAGCCCTGCGCTCTCCCTTGCAGGTCTGCGTCGAGAGCTTTGGCGATCGCGGGCTTGATGCCCCCGTCCATCATGGAACCCATCGATCCGGCGTAAGCGACCTGCAACGGTGTCAGCGCTTCGCCTGCACACGCAACTCCCGCGCCGCGCGCGCTCACTGCAAGAAGGATCAGAGGCAGCGCTAGGAATCGCAGCAGGCGAATGTTCTTCATACCGCAATCTTCGACCATCGGATTTTCGTTAGAACGGAATGCGGCCGGTGAAAATAGCTGAGTGATGATACATGGGATGGTCCGTTACGGCGACCTGGTAGCCGAACCCGGCGGTGAAGCCCACGCGGTCGTGAATCGGAATCCGGCCGATAACCAATCCGGGCGTGAGGAATACCTGGGTTTCTCCTTCGCGCTCGCCGTTTGGCCACCAGGTATGGTTCACTTCGAATTCCGGCCAGAAGTACTTGAAAACGCGGTACTGAAAGGTGGTGTTCCATGCGAGCGGCATGCCCAGACGCTGCAAGCCTCCGTCGGGCAGGGCGATTCCCGCGGTCATCTGCACGTCGAAGTTGCCGAATCCCTTACCTCCGGCGATCGTCGGCGTGAAGATGCCGTGACGGTTGCTGTTGCCGTCGTCGCCGGTCGGAGCGCTAAAGCCCATGAAGGCGGTCAGGATGTAGTTGCCATTTTCCTCGTTCGCTGAAAGCAGCCGGTACTTGATCAGGAAAGTTTCGTCGGCCCAGCCGTCGCTATCCTCGTGCGGAATGTGGCCGTTGTGCGCGACCCAGGCCGGGACGCCGAGGATGACCTCGACGTTCTGGAATGGAATCAGTTCGAGTCCCTTGCCACCGCCGAAATTGTCGGTTGCAGCTCCGTGTGGATTCGCCTGCCAGAACTGGTCATAACGAAACTCCTCTTCGAGACGCGGCGTGACGGTAACCACCGGCGTCACCCAGTGCGGTTGTTCGCTCTGAATTTGACTCACCCGCGAAAACCAATTGGCGAAGTAGTCGACAATCGCGGAGCCGAACGAGGACGATCCGCCGCCGGAGGTTGCGGTTTGAGCCGCGCAGGGAGCGGCAATAAGCGCGAGCGCAACCGCGAAGAACAAGCTGGTCGCTGAAAAAGTTGGTGCAGATTTCTTCATGCCAATTTTCTGCCATGTTACGAGCGGAATGACAAGTAGCCTAGCATCCGAATATATTCTCCGGCTGCATCGGAAAATGCTGCCCTTGAATTTTTGCGAAACTTCGGATGGAGCGATCACTGCTTCGTCGCAGTGACGCGAGTGACCGTGCGTGCGGGGCCGGTGGGGATGGGCAGGAGGCCGGGCAGGGTGGGTTGAAAGGTGGTGTGGGTGAACGAATAGGTGATGCGGAAGGGGCCGTAGGTGACGGCTTGCGCTCCGTTGCCGCAGGTGTAGGTCTGGGTGCACGCGATCGAGCAGGCCGGATTTCCAGGCACAGTGGCGAGTACATCCCCCATGCTGAATACAACGTGGGAATCGACAAAACTATTCTGGAGCTGAACGTTCGCTCCAAGAGCCACTTCGATTGTCGTATTCGCGACCGGTAACCTGACAGCGAGGGGATTGCCCGCGAGTCCGACGGTGAAGTTCGGGAGGCCGCCCGTTCCGCAGATATTCGCGATATTCGGCAGGTTGCAGACGTTGGAACCCGGCACGAGCGCGACCTGCTCGGTGACGCGCGTATTGGTCCAGTTACGCGCGGCCGGCCCTGCCTGCATAACCGACACTAGGCCACCGGCAGTGAGACCTCCACGCGAGTACCATTGAGGAGTGAAGCTGTCAGTCTGGTCCATCACTTGGGCGACGATCAGGTTTTGCGGGCATTGCGGGTTGGGCCGAGCCGGGTTGGTGTTGGGGCAGTACATCGACAAAGCCTGCACGACGCGCTTCCCCGGAAGCACGAAGTTCGCGACCCCTGTTGAGATAGCGTTTGCGCCGCCGAAGGGGCGGCAGCCGATGCGGTTGGTAATCTCGGTTTCGACGAAGTTGCCCGGGAGGTTGCCGATCCGGAGCCCGCCCTCGGGATGGTGCCAGGTCGGGGTTTCGCGGGTGACGCGGAAAGGACCGTTGGGACCGTCTGAGCTTTGGATGCGCGAGCACTGAATCCCGATGTCGGCCGCATAGTCGAGCACCGTGAAGGTGACCACACGGCCGCGGAATCCCGACACCATCTCATCCTGATCGCAGACCATCGGCGGATGGGGATCACCACCGGCGGGATTGCCCGCCCAGGGTCCCCAGTAAAATCCGTTCCATTGACAGGTGCCGCCGGCGCAAACGGGAGTCGCGCACGCGACCTGGATGTAGTCGAGAACATCGCCGCGGCGGATACGGGCGCCGACGATGGCCTCGCCGTTGCCGCAGCGCAAAGTTCTGAAGGCGTATCCGCTCCCCCATCGCCGGCCACCGATCTGACCTGCCTGCACGTTGGCTAATCCTCTGAAGCTTATGGGGTCGCCGGTATCGAACTCGTCTGCCCGATGAGCTGACGTCAGGTTGCGCTGGGCGCGGGCCTCTCCGACGCGGAACAGGACCGAAACGAAGAAGGCAAGCACGAGGACAAGCACATGGCTACGTCGCTTCCGAGTTGTTTGTCGGGAGAGCCTGCGGGTAGCTATCAAGGAAATACTCCTCTCACCACGAGCGGGAATCGCAACAAGCAAGGCTGTCGGGCGAGCGGCAAGGGTGGTATTGCGCGCGGATCGACCAGCCTGGGGCTTGGGAGGTTAATTCCCGACCGACGGTCTGCTGTAGCATGAAGACGCGGTGGGGTCACGGGTGATCGTGCGCTCGAACTATAACTGTTGTGGGAGCTCGCGAGCATCGGCCGATTAGGCCTGTCGTAGTCAAACCATCACTTGGTCCTTGCGAGATGCCCGGGTTACACGCGGCGATCGCAGTCCCCGGCGAGTGGCAACACGCGAATGATCTTTTCGCGAAATGCAATCTTGGAAGGTGTAGCGGCTGCATCTTTTCAGCAGTAAACACACGCCATCGCGAACTTTCTAAACAGTCCCTTTCCTTCGCAGCTGCGCTACTCCGATTGGCACGTTCCTCGCTCGGCAAGGCTGCATGGTTATCCGACGACTGTGAAGTGCTGGATAGACCACAACGCCCAAATCATGGAGGTGTCGTAATGAGAATTCCAAAGAGGTCAGTCGCGATCGTGGCGGCGGTCTCCCTTCTCGCGACTGCTTCGCCCTTGATAGCGGGATCCGTCAGCCCGCAAAACTCAGTTCAGGCGGATTACGCAGTGGTGGTGCCGACCCAGCAGGAGGTTCAGAAGCAGTTGGATCAGGTTGCTCAGCGGCTGCACGCGCTTGAGCTCGCGTCGGTGGACATCCGGCAGGCGCAGGTCGAGTATTTCAGAGCCTGGCGCGATTACGACTTCGGCCGATACATCGAGGCGCAGGACCATGCCAGGGCGGCCGAGAGTGCCATGCCGCTAACGCCAAACTGGATCGACGGCCAGACTGCGGCCGAATGATCATGCCCCGCGGTGCAACGCGCTTTCCCCCGGGCGCTTTGCATCGCCCTCCAGGGGGCGGGTTCGACACGCGGCCCGCCTCCTCCTTCCGAATCGTTTCGGGTTGATTATTCGAGCTGCGATTGCGTGCGGCCGGCGGGATGCGCTGGTCTGCATGAATGCCCAGTTGCGGCGGCCCTGTCAGACCAGTTTGACGAGGAGGCCGCGCGAGTGCGCCGAGCGCAGCATCAATCGGAAGAGCACGATCGCCAGAATCAGATAAGCCACGTCCAGGAGCAGGCCCGCCCTGAAGCGCTCGATCGAGATGTGCCCGTCGACGATCGCGCGGCGCATCCCTTCGAAAGAGTGGGTGGTGGGCAGGCTCCACGCGATCGGCTGCAAGGCATGCGGCAGCGAACTGATCGGATAGAGCACGCACGAGAAGGGCATCAGGAGACCGGCGAAGCTCCAGGCCAGAGTCTGAATCCGGGTGGTGTAGCGAATGATAAGCGCGGTGGTGAAGACTCCGACGGCGAGGGCAAAAATCACCAGGTTGAACATGAACGGCAGCAGAGTGAGCGCAAAGGGGAAGAAGTTGTAAGTGTAGCAGAGCCACGCGGTCCCGGCGGCGACGACGATGCCGGTCATCGCCTTGAAGAAATTCACCGCGATGAGGCCGGCCATGTACTCTGATATATCCAGCGGGCTGGCGAAGAGATTGAGGAAATTGCGTGACCACAGCTCTTCCAGCACACAGGTGGTGAGGTCGCGCTGAAACGCATAGAACATCCCCCACAGAATGGTCGCGCTGAGCAGGCAGGTGACGAGGCCGGGCACAAGATGATTGTCGCGGCTCAGATAGAGCGTGAAGAATCCCCACATCACGATGTTCTGTACGGGCCAATAGACCATCTCGGCGATGCGGTTGACGTTGCGCCGGGTGTCGTAGAGGTGACGCAGGATGACGGCTGCTATTCGATGAGCTTTAATTGGTAGACCCACCCGCCAGGCGCATAAATACTTCGCCGAGAGCCGGATCGCTGCGATTGTCGCGCAGGACGGTCTGAGTGACCTGCAACGGCTGGCCGTCGGCGATGACCCTTCCGCGGCTCAAAAAGATAATCCGGTTACAAAGCGTCTCGACTTCGCGCATGTTGTGAGACGTGTAGATAATAGTCGTGCCGTGGTCGCGCAGGGCAGCGAGCGTCGCTGTGACCATCGCCGACACATGCGGGTCGAGGTAGGCGGTGGGCTCATCGAGCAGCAGCAGCTCAGGATCGTTGAGCAGCGCCTTGCAAAGTCCGACACGTGCGTTTTCGCCCGAAGAAAGCCGGCCGACCAGGGTGTCGCGGAGATGGTGGACATCGAAGAGTTCCATCAGGGCCATGATTTTTTTGGCGGGCCGGTGAACGCCGTAGAGCCGAGCGAAGACCATGAGGTTTTCGTAGGTGGTGAGGCGCGCGGGGAAAGCAACGTAGGGGGCGCTGAAGTTTATCCGCGCGAGAATTTCCTGACGGTGCGAGCCAAGGTCGCGATCGAGCATCCGGATTTTTCCGCTGCTCGGCGAGATCAGACCGAGCATCATGTAGATGGTGGTGCTCTTGCCCGCGCCGTTGGGCCCGAGCAGTCCGATAAAGTCGCCTTCCTCGACGGTGAAGCAGACGTCGTCAACGACCTTCAGGCCCCCGAAGCTCTTGGTCAGATGTTCGACCTCCAGCGCTGCTGACATACAATTATGTAATCAAAGGATAGTTGTGCTCGCTCAGCCAGTCGCCGAAGCGGCGTTCGATTTGGCGGATTTGCCAGGCTTCGAGTTGTGTTTTCCAGCCGTCGATCGAGCCGTCGAAGATATGGTTGTGATGTAGGAGGCTGCGGGAGTCGAAGAATTCGGTCTTGCCCTCCGGCTTTTGCTGCTTAATCAGATCGATACGACTGAGTTGGGCTTCGAGCGAAAATTCCCCGGCGAGCGCGAACGCATCCGAAGGAGAAATTGCCAGGCCGATAAGCGCCGCCCAGCGGATGACCTCGCCCGGCAGCGCCGACACGATATCTTCGTAACGGCTCAGGCAGACATCGGGGACGGCCATGATTTCGGTGGAGGCGCGGACAGCGGTCTCGAGCCATCCATTGCGAGAAATCACGTGGGTGAATGGCAGTTCCCACTTCCGCATCGCCGAGACCGCAACCGCGCGCAAGTCGCGAAAGGTGTAGAATAAACGCAGGTTTCCCTGTTCGAGCGCGCTGCGCAATTCCGGTATGAGCTCGTGTGATTTGAGCACCGCCATCCCGGGCGTTGTGCGCGCGGAGGCCAGGATGTCCGCAACGTTCTGATCATCGACAAAGCCTGCCCGGCGGCCGAGCTGATGCCTTTCGACGAGTTCGGCGACCACCTGGTATTGCACGGTGGAGCCGGAACGAATCATTCCGCAGCAAAGCGCGAGTCGTTGGTCAGCAGCCATATCTCAACCCTCGGCTGGCGGGTAGTGCCCCAGGCCGCGGTAAAGCGAGAGGCTATCTGTGCAAGGTGGATGGAATCACCTCCTGGCACCATTCGAACGCCCGCATAAAGATTGAGCGGTCGCGGAAGAACAGGACATTTCCCCACGATCCGCGAATCGTGTCGATCCGATTGCAGTAGTAAGAGATCACGCCTTCGCTATCCAGATGGTAGATAACGATGTGCCAGCGATAACCGCGGGATCTCATTTCGGCAACCAGCTCCGCGAGAGTTACAGATGAAGCCGAGCCGAATGCGTGGGTCGGATCCCAGAACTCGGCCATGACGACGCCGATGTCGGCGTCGTCGAGCCCACGCAGTACTTCAAGGTCGAAACCTTCGGCATCAACCTTGAGCACGCCGGCGACGCGAGGAAGCGTGCCCTTTTGTATGAGCTGTCCGATACTGGAGATCGGTACCGAAACGACCTGGGTAAACTGAAGATCCTGAAACAGCGGCCGCGGGACCAGAGTGTTGTAAAGGGTCGGGTCTCGCTGCGCCATCGCGGATAGATCCGTCGCGATGTGCAGATCCATGACACCCTCACTGCGGCCGAGCGCCAGCGGGAACGCGCGGAATCGCGGATTCGCGCGGAGGCGGTCGTTCAGTCGCTCAAACGAGGGAGGGTAAGGCTCGAAAGCGTAGACGAAGTATCCTGCTTCGAGAAGACGATCGGAGACCGTGCCGACGTGGGCACCGACATCGATCGCGGTCGAATCGGGCAAAAACGAATACAAGTAGGCGAGCAGCCCGACTTCCGGATTTTCCGTGGAAAATCCGTCAGTGATCGCAAGTCGCGCCCGCGACTGACTTCGTATGGGCTCTTTGCCCTGGCCGCCTGCCTGCGCGAGGACGAGAGTTCGAATTTCGGTGAGCAATCCCGTAATCGAGGTATTGAGCCTCGCCTGGCCTTCCTCAAGACGGGCGCTGACCTCGTGCAAGGTCGCGAGCATCTGAGTCAGCGCATCCAGGATGGTGGTGTCGTTCGCCACCAGCGAATGGAGAATGCTCTCCAACTCGTAGAGCGCGGTGTTGTCGCTCGATTCTTTAAAAGTATCAGCCATGTGCTTGCAGACCGTCTACTTCGAGCGGCGGCATCAGGCGCTCGTAAATCGGATCGCAGGCTTGGCCGGCAGCCAGGGACCGCCAGATCCAATCGGCGGCGTCGGCGGCGGAAAATTTTTCGGCTAAAGACGCCGCACGAGCCCGAATCGAGGACTCAACCTTGGGGTCGAGGAGTTCGTTGATGGCGGTGCGCGCCGCTGCAGTGTCGTAGGGAACAATCCTGCCGAGATCGAAGCGTTTGAGGAATTGGGCCGCGGCGCTGCGAGGATGGCCTAGAAGCAAAATCGGGAGGTGAGAAGTTGCGACGATGAAGGTAATCCGGCTGGGCAGACTGAGTTCAGCAATGGCCTGAACGCTGGGAGGACTCTCGCCGTCAAGAGGGTCTGACGGCACGATGGCAAACGCGTATTTCTCCAGTATGGCCGGGAGTTGAGTATCGTGTACGGGCTCGAGCAGGTGAATGCCGTCGCTGGCCAATTCGTCACGGTCGAGAATCAAAGCGCGCGGATTCTTCTGGTTGCAATACCAATCGACCCGGTATCCGGTGTTGCGAAAGGTGCTGCGGAGCATGTCGAGCCATCGCTGTCCCCACACGTTCCCGATCATTACCCCGGACTTCCGATCGATTCCCTCGGCCGCGGGCCGCGGTGACCGGCGGATTAGCGCCTCGGAAACCAGCGGCGGCACCAGCCAGAACTTGAGGCCATATTTCTTCTCGTAAGCCGAGCGCATTTCGGGCGAGATTACCAGCCGAAGGTCGGACTTCGCGAGGAATTCCTCCATCAGCGAATCGGAGATTCCGTCTGCGCATACGTTCTTGTCGTCCATGATGAAGGTGCAGAGAGGTATCTTGAAGAGTTCCTTGATGGCGATGGCGATGACCGGTTCGGCGGGGAGGTACGGAAGGCAAAGAGCGCGGCGCACGGTAGTTCCGGCCAGGCACCATTTTACCCAGGCGGTGACTTCCTTCACGGAGGCCTGAATCAGCGGCAAGCAGAAGTTGGCCGCTCCAAACTCTTGCGGAACGTCGTAAAAGTTGGTGCTTCTCAACGAGACGATCGACGTGGAATCGGGAAACATCCGTGAAACCAGGACGCCGGTTCCGTGAAGATCGACCACTTCACAGGGCGTGATCACAAGATCGGTAGGGTTGGGGAGTTTGAGGGCTCTGAAATTAGGTGGCCGCCCCTCCTGCATCGAGTTGAGGACCAGGCGCAACCGGGCGCGAGCCTTCTCGGCGATCAGTAAAGGACTTCCAACCATGTTTGAAATCGATATCCTCCGGTATTTTTGGAAAAACAGGATCAGGTTCCTCTGCCAGGAGCAGCAGCCAGTGCAGAGGACGGCCCGGCGGCCCGCCTGCTCCAGACCCATGTGCGCCGAGGAAGGTCATACGGCGTCATACTGGGTGCGAGCCAGGTCCGTCAGGATGCGGGTAACGTTATGTTCAAGGCGCCAGGCGGGAAAGTGCGAATTGACCTTAGAGAGGTCGGAGATGTAGCAGATGTGGTCCCCTTTGCGGTTGGGCTGCTCGGGCCGGCGCTTGAGGTTAAAGCCCATTTGATCGAGCGCCTCGATGGTTTCGAGAATGGAGATACTGTTTTGGCGCCCTCCGCCGAGGTTGTAGACCTCTCCGCCTCGCGGCGCCTTGAAGAATTCGTAGAATAGGGATGCTACGTCGTCGGAATGAATCTGGTCTCGGACCTGCTTACCCTTGTAGCCATAAATCGTATATTCGACACCGCGAACCGCGCAGCGAACAATATACGCCAGATAGCCGTGCAGCTCGACGGCGGCATGCTGCGGACCGGTAATGCATCCGCAGCGGAAGATCCCGACGGGCATGCTGAAGTAGCGGCCAAACTCCTGGCAAAGAACGTCGGCCGCGACCTTTGAAACCCCGAACAGGGAGTGAAGGGTTTGATCGATCGGCATCGACTCGCTGATGCCGGTGAGTCCGTCGGCGTAGTCGTAACGGGTCGGAAGTTCGGTCAGGGTCAGATCGTTGGGCCGGTCGCCATAGACCTTATTGGTGCTGGTAAAACAGAAGGGAGAATCGGGACAGTAATCGCGGGCGGCTACCAGGAGATTCAGGGTGCCGACTGCGTTGATATCGAAGTCGTCGTATGGGATCGACGCGGCCTTGTCGTGAGAGGGTTGGGCGGCGGTATGGATAATGAACGCGGGGCGGACCGAGCGCACGAGATCGCGGATGGCGCCGCGGTCACGAATGTCGATGGTGTGATGCTCATATTGCGGGTGGTCCTGGCACATTGTCTTGATCGCCCGCGCGGTTGACCCCTGGGAGCCGAAGAACGCCTGGCGCATATCGTTGTCGACGCCAACCACGTTCCATCCTTGTCTAGCCAGCAAATCGACGCAAGCGGACCCTACCAAACCTCCGGAGCCCGTGACCAGCGCCTTCAACTGTCGCATTTTATCGGAGAACTAGTCGTCCAGCGTTAGCGTTGATGAGTTTAAAGTGCGGCACTTCTACCAGAACCCAGCCGGTTCGGGCAACGGGTGTCAGCCCAAGTCGTACGGTCCGCCGGGCATCGAAACTTCCGGCTATCCATCATAGCTGGTCGGGAAAAATGGTGAGCCGTCCGGGACTCGAACCCGGGACCCTGTGATTAAAAGTCACATGCTCTACCGGCCTGAGCTAACGGCTCACCGCGAGATTTTGCAGAAAGGCGATTTTTACAGGCTTAAGCGGTTATTGAAAGCCCAGCGGCTGACAAATTGCCGGTCAATCAACGGGGGTCGAGGGCGCGGCGGTCGGTCCGTTAAGGTGAATGCCGGTTAAAGTTGCAATGGCGTCGAGCAAGACGGCCTTGTTGATCGGCTTGCGCAGCTCGAGGTCAGCGCCCGCTTCACGCATCCGGCGCAATTCGTCGTCGAAGGCGGAGGCGGTGAGCGCGATGATCCAGGAATGGCCGTGGAGGCGCCTTTCTAATTCGCGAATCTTATGGGTCGCGGTGATCCCGTCCATGACGGGCATATGCAGATCCATCAGGACGACGTCATAGGGGCCGGCGACAAATTTGCTTATGGCGATCTCGCCGTTGTCCGCTTCGTCGATCTCGCATGAGAGCTTTCTCAGGTAGGTCCGTAGAACAAGACGGTTGTCCTGCGAGTCCTCGACGAGCAAGATACGCAGCGCGCGCCGGACAGGGGACGGATGGTCGGGCCTGCCGTCTCTTTCGATTGCGGCCTCAGCGGCGTCGCTTGCCGGCGTGTGGGTGATGCCGCCGCGATCCAAAAGAGAGACGGTGTCGGCGTCATCCCGTCTGGCTGCGGCGGATTCGCTGGAGGTACCGATCGACTCTTCGCAAGCAGCGGGAGGCTCGGTGTGCGCACGATCGAGGGTCTTGGTGTTGCGCAGGATAGTGACGAAACAAGTCTCGCCGTTTATTTCGATCAACGCGCCCGAGACGGTTACGGGAATACCGCCACCGTCCTTGCGACGAATGGTCATTTCCATGTCTCGCACGCCGCCATCGGCGGCAAGTCGACGACGGAATTCTTCATGACGGTACGCGTCTACCCAGATGCCAAGTTGTTCCCACGTGTGGTCGATCGCGTCTTCGCGCCTGTAGCCCAGCCGCTCGAACCCCTGGCTCACCCCGATCAAGGTGGAATCCGCAAAGCGGCTAATCGCAGCTGCGTCCGCCGAGATATCGATGATGCGATGCAAATTGGCTTCGCATTCGTGCAGCTTCTGCTCGGCCTGTTCACGTTGCGCGATTTCGTCGCGCACTCGCTGATTGACGGCGTTCAGTTCTGTCAGATAGCGCTGCCCGAAAACCTGCGCTAGGCGCTCCCGCACAGCTGCCCCCAAATCCGGAATATTCGGAAGCCGCATGCTCGCGCTAACGCGGTTGCGCGCGGCGATGCCCTTTGCGCTCAGGAATCCCACAGCCGAACAGGCTCCTCGGCCCCCTCTCCCCCTTTAGACTTTTCGCGAGCAAGCTTGGTGCCGTCTGGCGCATCGGCACTATCGACAAACAGAGACGAAAATTGCCCTTACGAGCTCGAAGTGAGCGTGCGTTGCACGGCTCACCAAGTGAAGCCGTCCTGGGACAAACAGTCTCAAAATGAGAGCGCACGCCGCTCGGATTGATCTTACATTCCGCTGATCAGCTCGAGCACTGTGCCGTCGGGATCCTTGAAGCAGACCACGCCCATCGGTGCGCCGCCGGGACCGGTGAGTTTCTTGAGCGGTGCTACGAACTCGACTCGCTTCGCCTTCAGCTCCGCGTAGGTTTTGTCGATGTCGTCCACCGTAAACGCGACGCGGCAGATGCCGACGTTGTTGAGAGTCGGGTAAGGCTGGCCCTGCGTTGGAGGTTCGATGAACTCGACCAGGTCTAGTACCGGGGCGTTGGCATCGTTGCCCAGGCGCATGAATACCCCTCGCAACTTCTTCGCCTTCACTCCGAGCGCATCGCCGACGCTCGGATCATCGAGGGTGAAGTCGTTGACCTTGATGAAGCCGAGGTCCTGGTAGAAACGAATCGATCGCTCCATGTCTCTGACACAGATGTTGACGTGGAAGAGTCGTTGCAACATGAAATCCTCCGATGCCGCCTCCCGCATATACCGGGGTGGGGCTAGCTTGCGAGTTGGTCGAGCAGGGTTTTGGCATCCTTCAGGTCGGCCGTATCGAAGCCCTCCGTGAACCAATTGTAAATTTCACAGAGCATAGAGCGTGCCTCGTCGCCGCGATTGGTATCGCCCAAGAGTCGCGCGAGTGAGGTTGTCGCGCGCAGCTCCCAGGATTTGGCGCCCTGATCTCGTGCAACGTCTATAGCGGTTCGAAACGAGCGCTCGGCCGCAGTTATGTTCGCGGAGTTGTGTATGAGTATCAGTTCACCGCGCACCCGATGCAGCTCTGCCGTATAGAGCCGCGCATCACACTCGTCGATCATCCGGGAACCCAGCTCGAGTCTCTGGAATCCCTCGGCCACCCGTCCCATTTTGCCGTAGATGTCCGCCAGAAGAACGTTGAACCACCCGGCCCACAGCAGAGGAATTCCGGGAAGCATCTGCTCCATTGCCTCGACCAGCTCGGGTCTTCCACCGTCTCGGGCAAGCGTCCAACCTTCAAGAAAACGCGCCATCGCGACAAGAAATGAATGTCCCCGTTCGGTCGCAGCGGCGAGGATCGAAGTAAGCTCCGCGTGAAGCTGCGGATCCCGTAGACACGCGCGTGCGTACAGAGCCGTGAGCCGACCAACATTGCGCAGATACTCGTTCGACTCCTGCCGGGCTTGAGCCACCGTCTGTCCGACCGTCTGAATCGCTTGCTCTGGATAACCTAGTAACCACAGATTCCAAGCCAGGAACGCCTGAACGATTACCCGCGGGAGTACATCGAAAAGGGCGAGTTCCTGCCGGCGAAGCCCAGACTCGGATTTCGAAAGGCTGGAAACCAGATGTTCGCGCGATTGGGCCAATTCACCCTGGTAGAGGAGCACGTTTGCCATCGCGGCTTGGGCGAGCCCCAACATCATGGGGTCGTCCATATCTTGGGCAATCGCGAGAGCCTGCTCTGCAAACTCACGCGCTTTCTGAAGATCCCAGAATGTGTAAGAGAGACGCAGGCTCACCAGCGATCGAAAAATCTCCGACCGGTCCTCCATTTGGCGCGAGATCTCTAGCGCCCGTTCCATAGGCGCACGAACTTCCGGCGAACCGGGGTTGTGAGTGGGGGTGAGGCAATTGATTAGCGCAGTTTGCAACTTCAGTTCATCACGGTCGCGTTCGCGATCGGCGGGAAGCCTTTGCAGCAGCTCGCGGCCTTGCGCCAGGGATGCGGCTGCCTCAGCGTAGGCGGCGCGCCGCGTAGCCTGTTCCGCGCTACGGACCAGGGACCGGATCGCCTTGCGCGCGTCTCCGCCGCGGCTGTAATGATGCGCGACTTCGCTCAGATGGTCCTCGATTGACTGGGCGAAGGTAGCTTCCATCGCCGCGCCGATACGTTCGTGGATCAACCTGCGCCGCTCGATCAGCATCGAGTTGTAAGCGACCTCCTGGGTGAGCGCGTGCTTGAAAGTGTATTCGAGGTCGTCTACGGCCGGCTGCTCGTAGATGAACTCGGCGAGCTGAAGATCTGCCAGTATTCGCTCGAGCTCCGGTTGCGCTTTGCCGGCAGTCTCCGCAGAGTACGGCAGCTGCCATACCTCGCGCACTAGCCCGAGCGGGAACTCCTTGCCAATCACGGCAAGTGTTTGGAGCAGATCTTTGCCCTCCGGGGGCAGCCGATCGATGCGTGAGGCGAGGATCGCCTGCACCGTCAGCGGGATCTTCAGCTCACTGAGCGGCTGTGTCAGTTGTACCCTGCCATTGCGCACCAGTACCCCTTCTTCGAACAATCCCTGGACCATCTCCTCCATGAAGAACGGGTTACCGTCACTGCGCTCAATGATTAGACGCATCAGCCGTGTAAGATTGGAGCCCTCGCCCGCGCCCGACTCGTCGCTGCCTTTGCTCTCTCCAGCACCTGAATGAGCCGCGGGTATCGAAAGCAGCGCGCCGAGCATTTCTCCAGCACTGTCCCGGCCCAGCGGATCGAGCCTCAATTGTGTGTAGTAGGTCTTGCGGTTCCATTGATGGGAGTACTCGGGGCGGTAGTTCACCAACAACAGAATCCTCGCCGTGCCAATCGAATCGGCCAGCAGATTGAGGAATTCCTGGGTCTCGTCGTCAATCCAGTGCAGATCTTCGAAGATCACCATGAGCGGCTGGTTCAGTGATTCGCGCAGCATGATCCGCTTGATCACCTCGAGCGTCCGGCGCTTGCGCAGATTCGCGTCCATCCCAGCCAGCGGGTCGTCCCCCTCGTCGACTCCAAGCAGGCCATAAAGGTAGGGCAGGGTGTCTTCAAGTGCGCGGTCGAGGATCACGATCCTGCCCGCGATCTTCTCGCGCCGTCTTCGCGGGTCATCCTCCGTGGCGATTTCGAAATATGAGTGCAGAAGTTCGAGCATGGGCAGGTATGCCGAGGCCTTGCCATGCGAAACCGAGAACGCCTCCAGCACCTTCCAGCCCGACTGCGATACCGCCTTGAACTCGAAGAACAGGCGGGATTTGCCCACTCCCGCCTCCGCCATCGCGGCGACGATTTGCCCGCGTCCGGCTTTGGCCTGCTCGGCGGCGTGTTTGAGCGCCTCCATCTCGCGCCCGCGGCCGACGAATTTGGTTAATCCGCGCCCCTGCGAACGCTGCAAGCGCGTTCGCAGCGGGCCCAGTCCGGTCACTTCGTACACGTTTATCGGGCCGCTCAGACCCTTTACGCGAGTCGGACCACGTGCCTTCAACTGGAAGTAGCCCTCCACGAGACGGCGCGTGTTCTCGGTAATCGCGATTGACCCGGTCGGCGCTACCGCCTGCATCCGCGAAGCGAGGTTGGCAGTATGTCCGATCGGTGTGTACTCGGTGTGTCCTTCCGCGGTGGTCAGCGTGCGCACGACCACCTCGCCCGTGTTGATCCCGACGCGGGCCTCGAGCGGTGTGCCGCCGTCAGCGACCAATTTCGCCGAATAAGTGCGTGCCCCCTCCTGCAGCCGCAACG
>JASHZA010000062.1 GCA_030042765.1 Candidatus Binataceae bacterium
TCCGATCGAGGATGGCGTGGCGGCGTTCAAGGCTGCCGCGAATCCGTCGAACTTCAAGATCCTGTTGGGGATGTGAGTCTCCTGAACATAGGTGTCGCGGCGTGGCCATCGGCACCCGAAAAAAGGATGATCGTTTACTAGGTGCTGTCGAACACCCGGCCAGCTAATGCTTGCTGGGACAACGTATTCCAGGCACAGATTGCTGTTCTGGACGGTTTTGTGGTACCCTTGTGGGCGGTTGTGAAGGGGTAGGAGGTACAACCAATAGGTTAAGCGCGAATCTTGCTTCTCTAGATTACGTCAGACAGGAAAGGAAGGTTATCGAGATGATGGAACCTAGGGAGAAGGACAAGAAAAGCCAAGCAAATTCAAGCCTTTTCGACGTTTTGGTTGAAACGAACGAAGCCAATCGATCCAATAAGGACGAATCGCTTCTGGGCGTTCTGCGACGTGTCAGGCGAGAAAATGACGCAAAACGCAAACGGACCAACAGGGCCAAGCGGCTGGCAGACGCAGTTTAAGCATGGAACTCTAATAATCGGGGTACGCGCCAAAGATGGTGTTGTCATCGGGGCCGATACCAAGGTGATGCGTGGTGGAGAGGCGGAGTACGCCGATAAAATTCATGTTTTGAATGAAGTTGCTTTTGCCACCGAAGGATTGACTGGGGTGGCGGACGACTTCCTACTCCTGCTCAAAAGCAAAGTAGCCCAAAATAAAGGTTTCGGCTCCTTATACGAAGCAAAAATAGTAGCTGAGGACCTTGTCGCTGAGTTGAACGAAAGATACGCCGAGCGTGTGGGGCAGGAAACCGTAGGCGTTCTTGTCGCCGGATTAGAGAGCATTTCATCGGGCTCAGCGAGACTTTACTACTTACACAGCCGTGGATACGCCGAAGCGGCTAGATTTCGATGTACCGGTTCAGGTGGTCCTTACGCCACGGCCTTCATCAAATTTCTACATGACGAAAACGAGTCGGTAGAAGAAAATGCTCGCCGGATCGCCTTTGTATTCCACTGGGTCAGCGAGGCTGTTGATACAAATGTGGGCGGCACACCAAAGATCGCCATGATTCGAGATAACGATCCAACTATTGCTTGGCTCAGCGATGAGGAAGTCGCGGCGCAGAAGAACCAAGTCGACGTGATTCGTCCCAACCTCTGGAAGAGAATCTTATCCGCCAACAAATAATCTCCGGTTCTCCACAAGATTTAGTTCCGCCTCGTTCCCTTTTTTCTAGCCAGCCGCGCACGTTCATAGCCCGTCGAACTCCCGGATCCCATTGAGGATGTTTAACGCGCGCGGTTTTCGAGGCCCCTGACATCCTCATTTGCGCACGCGCGAGCGAGTATTCGGTCATGTCGAATTGCGACTCTTCGATTCAACCAGTAAGCGACCCAACGTCGTGATCTCAACAGCGGTAGCATTCTGAAGAAATCCTCTTGGGAAGGCCCGCACTAAACCGGAATCTCGTAAGGGTCGCAGGAGTCGTCGATCCTGTTCTGAAATCTCTATTCGGCCTTCTGCGTGCAGCCTTTTGAGCCAGTCCCACTGGGCTTCGCTGAGTTTCTCCCCTTGCAGGCTTTCGGAAATTGAAGCCTCGACCTTGGGCAAAGTGGTTTCAACGGTAACTCCGGCAATTCTGAGTTGTACCTTCGCCCCTGGCAAGAGGGAACGGATGATCCCCCGATACATGATAATCGCGACAAGAGCGACGAACGGACAAGTAAGGAGATCAACGTAGTCGCGACAAATCTCGGCGAGTTCGACGGCTTTCTCCACGTTTTTGCTCTCGAAGGCCGCACTTGTCGTACTACGGTCTAGCCCAGTGGGGCAAGCAAGGGTCGGCGCGGAGCGAAAGCCCCTTCGGGAAGCCATTATAGAAGTGCAGCCCCGTTGACATCGCGGCGGTAACGCAGAAAAGTGCGCGGGCGGGGAATGCCGGGACTCAGGAATATCGATGGCTGAGGCGAAAGGACGCGCGCGGCGAGCGCAACCGATCATGGTCGGGATCGACACCGGCGGGACGTTCACCGACCTGGTGGCGATCGCCGGCGGCAAGCTTACCGTTCATAAGGTTTTGTCGACGCCGCACGATCCGGCGGAGGCGGTAATCGCGGGACTCGAAGCGATGCTTAAGGGCGCGCGCGCGTCGGGGCTGACTTATAGCTCGACGGTGGCGACCAACGCGCTGCTGGAAAAAAAGGGCGCGCGGGTCGCGCTCTTTACCGACGCCGGCTTCGAGGACCTGATCGAGATCGGGCGGCAGAATCGATCCGAAATCTACGCGCTCGCGCCGTCGCGGCGCGAACCGATGGTGCCGCGCGCGCTGCGCTTTGGGGTGGGCGGGCGCACCCTGTTCGACGGGAAGATCGCGAAGCCGCTGAGCACCGCTGATCTAAAGCGCGTCCGCGCGATGGCGGAGCGGAGCGGCGCAGAGTCGTTCGCGGTCTGCCTGCTCCATTCGTACGCGAATCCGAAGAGCGAAGAGGCGATCGCGCGGGCGATCGCACCGGCCGGATTTCCGGTTTCGGTCTCGCATCGGATACTGGCGGAATACCGCGAGTTCGAGCGGCTTTCGACCACCGTGATCAACGCGTACGTCGCGCCGAAAATGGTCGAGCATCTGGGGACGCTCGAGCGCCAACTCGGCGAGACGCGGCTGCGCGTGATGCAATCGGACGGCAACGCGATCGGGCCCGGGCTGGCGCGCGAGGAGCCGGTGCGGACGATCCTGTCGGGGCCGGCGGCGGGAGTTGCGGGATCGGCGGGTATCGTGCGTGCGGCCGGGGTCGATCGCTTTATCACGTTCGACATGGGCGGGACCTCGACGGATGTTTCGCTGTTCGACGGGCGCGCGAAAATCCGCACACTGAGCTACCCGGGTGGTTACGCGGTACGCACGCCGGTTATCGATATCCATACGGTGGGAGCGGGCGGCGGCTCGATCGCTTCGATCGACGCGGGGGGATCGCTGAGGGCCGGACCGGAGAGCGCGGGCGCGAATCCGGGGCCGGCGTGCTACGGGCGCGGCGAGCTGCCGACGGTGACCGACGCCGACCTGGTGGCGGGGCGGTTGGTGCCGGAGCATTTCCTGGGCGGGCAGATGCGGCTTTATCCTGAACGGGCCGCGGCCGCGATGGCGCGGATCGCGCGCGCGATGCGGACGGACGCGGCGGCGGCGGCGCGCGGCGTGATCCGGGTGGTGAACGCGAACATGGGGCGGGCGATTCGCGTGATCACGGTCGAGCGCGGATTTGACCCGCGCGATTTCGCCCTGATGGCGTTTGGCGGAGCCGGCCCGATGCACGCGGCGGAACTCGCGATGGATCTGGGAATCCGGCATATCGTGCTGCCGCGGAATCCGGGGCTGCTGTGCGCGTGGGGCGCCTTGGGAGCGCCGATTGGGCGCGAATATTCGTTGACGGTGCGCGACGCGGCGCCGGAATTGCGGCGGCTCATGCGGCGGGCGCAGCCGATGATCGCGCGGGCGCGCGCCGATCTGATCGCGCAGGGCGCAGCGCCGGCGTCGATTCGCCATGAGTTGCGCGCCGACATGCGCTACCGCGGACAATCCTACGAAATCGAAGTGGCGGTACGTCCGCGCTTTATCGCCGACTTTCACGCGGCGCATCGGCGGACCTTCGGCCATGCCGCGCCCGAGGCGGCGGTCGAGGTGGTGAATCTGCGGCTGCGGTCTCATGCGGCGGGCCCGGCGA
>JASHZA010000063.1 GCA_030042765.1 Candidatus Binataceae bacterium
CTGCACCCCAGCTCGTCCTCGGTTCAATCGGCGGAAGCGCTTGTCACGCCACCGGGACGGAGACGATGGCTCGGCTCGACGCGGCTGCGGGCACGCGCGACCATTTGACGGGCGGACTCTGAGGTCTCAAACATTTCGAGCGTTTCACTGTAGTCGCTCAGCGCGGGGGCTAGAGCTGTATCGGTGTAATTAACCGAGGCGGCATCGCGGGCTACACGCCGGCGAATTCGCTCAATCTGAAGGCGCAGGCGCAGTCCGGAGGTGAGTGTGCCCACAATCTCGCGCAATCGACGCGCATAAAATGGCAACGGTGACTCGAGCGGCATCCCGTTTCGGCGTTGGCGCCGGACCTTCCGGCGCAAAAATCCGCCCTGAAGAGGGTGGATGCCCTCGATCGAGTAACATCCGTAGAAGTAGAAAATCATCGACGCGAGGCGCGCCGGCCTGGGTCCGTTGACAGTGGCCCGTTTGAGCAATGTCTCAACATGCTCCGGCGAATAATAAAGGTGCCAGGCAAAATCATAGACTGCCTGCCATTGTTCGCGTGTCATGGCCGGATGGGCGGTCGTGACGTGCTCCGCATCGTAGCGGTTTACGTCAGAATCCATCGGGGTACCATTCATGTACAACGATTGGTGATCTTTTGACCCTGGTAAAGGTGTGAGGACGAAGAACTCGAGCAGGTCAATCGGCAATTCCCGTTGGATTATCCGAATATCGCGCTCGACACTTTCCGGCGTGTCACTGGGAAAGCCGATTATGTATCCAGCATAGGTAAGCACCTTGGCTTTGCGCCATGCTTGAAGCATCGCGCGATACTCGGTTATTCGATTTTGACCCTTGGACGCTCCTTTTAAGCTCTCCGGGTTGATGCTTTCCAATCCGATGAAGACTCGTCGGCAGCCCGCTCGCGCCGCCTTGTTCACAAAATTCGGTATCTTGTGGCACGCCGTATCAACCTGCAAAGTCAAGTGAATCTTGAAACCTTCCTTGCTCCGTAACTGGATGATACGATCCAGAATCGCCTCCCAATTTCGGTTTCGTGCAAAGTCGTCATCGCTGATGAAGTAATTGTTCACACCGTGCGCCAAGCCGGTGCGAATCAACTGTTCGACATCGTCGGCGGTCCGATAGCGGGATTTGCGGCCCTGGACGTTGATGATTGTGCAAAAACTGCAATTGAATGGGCATCCGCGGCCCGCATCAAAGCAACCGGTATTACCAAAATAATGCCTCACATGATTTCGGGGCAGGAACGGTAGAGTTTGGTGTTCCAGAGCTGGTAAATCATTTAAGAAATTGTAGATGGGCTCCAACCGATTGTCGTATGCAGCCCGAACCAATATATCGAAGCGCTCCTCCGCCTCACCGGCAAACAAGGTAACCCCGAGCGCTTGAGCCTCTTTCAGCTCAGCCGTCATCTCGGGAAGCATCGAGGTGCAGCCGCTGACGTGGAAACCACCGATGACGACCTTGATTCCCTCTGCAACGAAACGACGCGCCAGATCAAGCGCGCGCGCGAACTGGTTAGTTTGAACTCCTACGAAGCAGACAAGGCCGCGGGTTCCATTGCGCCGAAATTTGCGGATAATCCGCCGAACCGGTATGATCGCGGTTGTCTCGTCGATCGCCTCGATCCCGATTTCGACATCATCTCCCAGAATCCGCCGTTGTTGTGCGCTCAACGCGAGCCCGTATAAGGTAGCGAGGGAGTTCGACGGCAAAAAGCTGCGCCACCATTGGATGATATAACCGTCGTCGTCGTAATGCGACGGCTTGATCAGTTCAACGAAGAATTTTCTAGGGCAAGCTATACTCGGTTGTGCCATATCTCGAATCGCCCTGGTCTTGGTCGACCCATGATGTGCCTCGAACCTAAAGGAACTGCGGGCAGATAGCGAGAGGTACGGCGTAGCCGATGAAGACAGGGCTTCGATCACAATGGGGCACGGCGCCATGGCAACGGCGGTCCCCATTCGTGGACGGCACCACGCCGAGAGCGGTGCCTTCAGCGACTCCGGAGGTCGCGATCGTCGGTGGTGGATTGACTGGCGCCTCGGCCGCCTATCATCTCGCCAAAATGGGGATCCAGGCGGTGCTCTTCGAGGCCGGTCTTATCGGCGATGGCGCGAGCGGGAGAACCGGCGGCCTGGTCCTCGAAGGCACCGCGGCCGGCATATTCGATAAAGTCGACAAGTGCGTGCTGGGTCTGCAGCGGCTGGTCGAGGAAGAGAAAATCGATTGTGATCTGGCTCTGCCTGGATGCTGGGAAATCGAGCATCGAAGGGATACGGCTGAGCGGATGCTTCCGTGGACGGACGACGGCCACCCCGTGGCGATCGCAAGGAAGGTCAGCGGTGGAGTCGTGCAGCCGGTGGCGTTGACTATTGGGATTGTTGAGGCTGCGGCGCGGCTTGGGGCGGTCATTCGCGAACAGACGCCGGTCACGCGAATCGATCTTCGGCCGGAATTGTCTTTGGAAATCGAGGGTGAGCGAATCTCGCCGGGATACGTCGTAGTGGCCACCAACGCGTGGATCAATGCGGCCTTGCCCGACGCTCCACCACTGCACACCTCGCTAACGTTTGCGTGCGTTACGCGGCCGCTCGATAGCGATTCGCTGTCCGCGCTTGGATTGGGTGAGGGCGTGCCATTTTACACGAGCGACCTGCCCTATCTGTGGGGCCGCACAGTCCCCGATGGCCGAGTGATTTTCGGTGCGGGATTGGTTTTCGGCAAGCCGGTCACGCTCGAAGCGATCGACGTTCGCGCAGGCAGTTCTGCTGCCGTGCTCGATCGATTGCAACGGCGGGTGCGCGCACTGCATCCGGCATTGTGCGAGGTGCGTTTCGAGTCCGCCTGGGCGGGGCCGATCGCATTTGCGGAGGATTCAGTCCCGCTCCTCGGTCTGCATCCCGCGAACCCCCGCGTGCTGGTCTCCGGGGGGTACGCGGGCCATGGTGTCGCGCTTAGCGTGCGTGCGGGGGAACTCCTGGCCCTGGCGATCGCAAAGAACCTGCCCCTCCCGAACTGGGGCGCACTTTCGCATTGAATTCCAAGTAGCGCGTCTGTCAAGCAACGACTCGGTTCGTAGCGGTAAAGTGGAACAGGCATCGCTGCTCTCAGCCGTCTAACGGTATTCGTCGCCGCAGTCCCCGATGAGCTTCATCAGATCGCGCGATTTCGCCAGCACCCCTTCGATGCTTGCATAATCCGATACGTCGAGAGCCAAGCCAAAAACCCGCGCGTTGTCGGTGATATGTTGGGCGACGCCAAGACGGGTGCCGATGATAACTCCGGCTACCGCCGGACGGTCCAGAATGTAGCGGGTGCCGACATTGGCGACGCTCACATGATGCTTGTCGGCGATTTGTTTCACGACGACGAGCAGTTCCTGGAACAAAGCCCATCCGCCCCAGGCGTCGATCATATTCTTGTACTTCTGTAGCGAAGCGGTGTTGAGTTGAGACCGGCCGGGCTCAGGCCGGCCAACGTATTTCTCGGAGAGCAGGCCGCCGAGCACGGTGCCATAAGTGAGAAGTGTGATCGCATGCTCTCCGCAGAACGCGGTCATCCGGGCCTCGGGCCTCCGATCGACCAATGAGTATTGCACCTGGTTCGAGACGATGCGGATACTGTAATCTGTAATAAGGCCCAAATGCTTGGTGTCGAAGTTGGTGATCGCAAGCTGTCGGATCTTGCCCTCGCGCTGCAAATCAGCAAGGTGTTTCAGTGCGTCGAGGTAGCGCTCGTCCTCATAGTCCCACCAGTGGAATTGCAGCAGGTCGAGACTTCCCGTGCCCATCCGCGAGAGTGAGACGTCGACGGCGTGTTCGACCACATGCCGGGTCATCGGACCGGGTCGCGGAACCCATTTCGTAAAGCCCTGGATCTCGGAGAGACGCTGGACGCCGTAGCGGTCGGCGAACTGGCGTCGGAAGGCGCCGATGAAGTCTTCGGCGGGTCCATAATGGTCAGCGAGATCCCAGGTAGTGAAACCAGCGTCGTGGTACACAAACATCTCAGCAACCGCACGTGCTGGCTCGATATAGCCGTGGGCACCTGAGACCTGCCACATGCCGTTGAGAAGGCGGCAAATCGAGAAATCGGGTGCAAGCTGGAACCGGCTTGAAGCGGGTAATGCTAGCACCTGATTAGGTGTGTCGCCGGTCATCTTTTTTCCTCCTGGCAGGGGTACTTGATTGAAGGTGCCTCCTCGAAGCCGATTGAGCCTCAAACAGAACGAAGCAGCATGGCAGGGAAGTCCGTGGCTAGCACGATTCGTCCAGGTGGGCAAACAGCCTTATTCTCGGCCTTCAGGCGCATGAGCGACACAGGCGCACCGATAGGTTGCGGCAGTGCAACTGCCTCCTCATCACGTAGATCTCGCTCAGTTTCAGAAAAGTTAAGCCATCCCCAATTAGACAAAAGTGTCCTAACGGCATGCAACGTGCTGTAGGTTCGCGGGGAATCGTGAGTCGATGACGGCGCTCGTTGCAGCCGTAGGAGGACGAAATGGCGCTTTTC
>JASHZA010000064.1 GCA_030042765.1 Candidatus Binataceae bacterium
AGTTCGGCGCGTTGTTTGGCCAGGCGCGACTTCGCGCGTTGCCCCTCGCGATCCAGGTTGCGGGAGCCATCGTTGCGTCCGGGGCGCGCCCCGGCGCCGTCGCCATTAGGGCCGCGGTTCGCGGCGGCTGGGGTCGGCGTAACCCGCGCGGCACCGGGGCCGCCATTGCTGGCGGCGACGGCGATCGCGTCGGTTGCGGACGTCGATGCCGCGGGCGCAGCAGTGTGCGCCGCCTCCTCCGACGCCTTCTTCGCAAGGTAGTCGTCGTAGTTGCCGAGGTAGCGAGTCGCGTGTCCGTGGCCGACTTCGATCACCTCGGTCACCAGTTGGTTCAGGATGTGGCGGTCGTGGCTGACGATCACCACGGTGCCGGGAAAGCGCCGGAGCGCCTCGAGCAGCGTTTCCTTGGCGACGATATCGAGGTTGTTGGTGGGCTCGTCGAGCAGCAGGCAATTGTTGCGGCGCGCGATCACCTTGGCCAACGCGAGGCGAGCACGCTCTCCTCCCGAGAGTACGCCCACGCGCTTGTTCACGTCGTCGCCCGAAAAGAGCATCGCGCCGAGCAGGTTTCGGATTTCCGTGGTGGTCCTGCCCTGGACGTCGCGGCTGAGTTCGTCGAGCACGGTGCGCTTGTAATCGAGCGACTCGGACAGGTTCTGCGCAAAGTAGCCGAGAGCGACGCGGTCGCCGACCGTGCGCTGGCCCCCCGTAAGGTCTTCGACGCCGGCAAGCAGTCGAATCATCGTGGATTTGCCAGCGCCGTTGGGACCAACGAGCGCGATGCGCGCGCCGCGTTCAATCTCGAGATCGACGCCGTCGTAAACGATCTGGCTGTCGTAACGCTTGACCGCCCCCTTGAGTTCGACCACGCGCCGGGCGGAACGCTCGCATGCGGGAAAGGCAATGGCCGGCGGCTTTGCAAGACCGAGCGGCGGCTCCAGGCGCTCGACTTTTTCGAGCTGCTTGATTCGGCTCTGCACGAGCTTGGCCTTGCTCGCCTGGTAGCGGAAGCGGCTGATGAAGGCCTCCATATGCTCGATCTCCGCCCGCTGGTTTTCGTAGGCGGCGAGCTCGGCCTCGAAGCGCCGCTCGCGTTCCGCCAGATAGTACGAATAATTCCCGGCGTACTCGGTGAGCGTCCCGCGGGCCACTTCGACCGTGCGCCGCGTCAAGCGGTCGAGAAAGTAATGGTCGTGGGAGACCAGGATAATCCCGCCCGCGTAATCCTCGAGGTAATCTTCGAGCCAGTTGCGCGCTTCGATATCCAGATGGTTGGTCGGCTCGTCGAGCATCAGGAAGTCCGGACGCTGGAGCAGAAGCCGGGCCAGCGCAATACGCATCCGGATACCGCCGGAGAATTCCGCGACGTCGCGTGCGAGGTCCTCTTCCTTGAAGCCGAGCCCGAAGAGCACGGCGGTGGCGCGACTCTCGGCGGTATAAAAGTCGTGCCGTTCGAGCTCGTGCAGAACCTCGCCCAGCTCGTACAAGGCGGAGTCGTGCCCCGGGCCCGCGCTCTCATGCGCAAGCACCTGCTCGAGTTCCAGTCGGCGCCGATCGAGCGCACGCATTTCGGCCAGGCCCGAGAGGGTTTCTTCGAGCACCGACCGGCCGCCCATCTCGGCTGCCTCCTGCTCGAGATAGCCAACGCTGGTGCGCTGCGGGCGCGAGACGCGGCCCGAGTCGGGTTCTACCGCGCCCGCGATTATCCGAAGCAGAGTCGATTTGCCGGCCCCATTGAGACCGACGAGACTGACGCGCGCGTCGTCAGGCATCGACCAGCTTACAGCGTCAAAAATGACGCGGCCGCCATAAGATTTGGATATTTTGTCGAGCGTCAGCATCGGGACCCATGGGCAAACCGCTTCCGTCAGCGTATAGACCGGCCGCGGGCCGCTCGCAGCGTCAAACTATCTATCGTACCGCCGGCCATCACGCTGCGAAAGTCTACGGCCAAAGTGATGCGTCGCAAAAAGAAACGTCGCTTTAGAAGCGCCTGATGCGTAAGATTCTAGTTAGAGTCGACTCTGAGCAGGCGCTCCAGGAGGGCAGGAAAATGCCGGCGTTACGGAACGGCGATCGGTTACTCGTCATCGAGCCGAGGCTTTACAAGGATGACAACACCCGTATGTTTGTGGGCGTTGTCGAGGACTACGACCAATTTTCAATCAGGCTGCGGGGTTACCCGTTCCACCTCAACCCCTACGAAATCTCGGGCTCTGAGCGCCACGGCGAGGAGCGCGTGCGGCTTCTGTCGCTTTCAGCCGGCTATATCATCTACCTCCTGCCCGATGATCTGGACGTTTCCAAGCTGATGCTGCGGCGTTCGCCCAAGTCGCTAATGCTGACCGAAGGCGACAACTTGTCGCTCGACCTGAGCGAATGGCTGACGCGGACCTGAGGCCCGCTCAAAGGCGATTCGTATCCTGAGTGGTCGCCCGGCGGCGCGTCTCGCGATTTAGAGTGACGCTATGAATTCGCGGATCGCCGCCGCCGTGTCTTCCGGGTTGTCCAACGGTACGTGATGGTAAGCGCGCGGAACTTCCCTGAGGACCGATCCGTGAATCCGCCGATGCATCCAGCGCGCCGTCTGCGCGTTCAAAAGCGCGCTGTGCTCTCCACGCAAAATTAGCACCGGCATCCGAATTCGCTCGAGCGGAAACTTGAGCTGGCGGCGCCATCCGCCGCTGGGCTTCCGCGTCTTCGGGTCGAATCTGAAGGCCCAGTTGCCGTTCGCTAATTGTTCGGCGCCCTTCAACGCCAGTTGGGCGAGCGCCTCGGACGAAAGGTTATGTCCTGGCGGCGACAGCCGGAACTTGCGCACCAACTCCTCGGGCGTGCGAAATTCAGGCCGCGGCCCATCCTGATTGCGGCGCTTCCACCGCCAGATAAGTCGCGTCCTGAGTGGCGGACCCCCATGCGGCGAGTCGACCAACACCAACGCTTCCAACAGCTCGGGACAGTCGAAGGCGATCCTTTGCGATATTTCCCCGCCCATCGAATGACCGACCAGCAGCACCCTCGTGCGCAGATGACCGCGCAGAAACTCCTTCAAATCGGCGATATGTCCGGCCGGTCCATAGGTCGCTGCCCATTGGCTGCGCCCATGGCCGCGGAAGTCGAGCGCGGTCACCCGTCCATACGTTGTGAGCTGGGGAGCGAGATGATCCCACCAATGGGCATGTGCGGAGCCGCCATGACATAACACGATCGTGCGTGTCGCGGAGTCCCCGCCCCAATCCAGATAATGAAGCTTGAGTCCGTTGACTTCGGCGAACTGACTGGTCGGCTTCGCCTCGGCGATAGCCGCGCTGTCTTGATACATCAGGACCTATCCTATTCGAATCTCGGTGGCGCGCGTATAGCATCCCGCCCCGCATAATCACGATAACCCCGCGTAGATAATACAGAATGTTGCC
>JASHZA010000065.1 GCA_030042765.1 Candidatus Binataceae bacterium
TCCGCATATCGCGCGACCAGCGTGGTCGGCATGAGCAGGTTGAGTTGCCTGGGAGGTCCTTCGAGGAGTTTCGGAAAATGTGGATACGGATTTGCGCGAAACTCCGGATCGAATGGATTGAAATAGAAATCTTGCTCAGACATTGGACCGCCCTAATCGATCTTTACGCATAGCCGCGCGCGGATTCCATGGTCCGGTTAGCCGTCTTCCGTGATGTCCCCAGCCTCAGCGATTCACCGAACGTACGGTCCAGGCTAGACAACGGGCCGTGGCCTGACGAACTTGAAACTATTCTCCGCAATGATGTGCAGCAGTAGATCTGGTTTGCTTCCTCGGGTTCCATAGCGGCGTCTTATCCAGCTCCGCTCAAATTAACGCTATATACCCCTATAAAGCTACTGGAAGAATTAATTCTCGCAATGAGCTGCATTTAGCTCTTCGAGGCTCGCACCGCTGAAGCACGCGGCAGGGCTCTCGGGAAGCTTGCCGGAGCACAATGACCTCGAGCTCCAATTCCGCGCGGCTACGAAACCGACCAGCGAGCCAGGAGAAGAGCGCCGAGATGTTTGCGAGCATGCCGGCGACACTACGCCGCCGACCTTCAAAACTCTAACGTTTCCATCACTCCTGGAATTTTTAGCAGCCACAACAAGGACTATGCAAAGCAAATTGTGGAAGTATCCGTTACAGACCAAATTGCCCAAAAATTGTGATTTAGCGCGGACAGATTTTACCTATCGCGCCAAATCTGTAGACGGATCCTGCTGCGCCTAACAGAACGCGCAACAAACGCCCCGCCGGGTGGCGGGGCGTTTGCTCAACTTGGGTGTATCCTACGGAGTGATGAGGGTTCCACTCTCCTTGTGCTGCACATAGCCCACGGTTCCGTTTTCCAAAAATAGGTACTGCCCCCCAAAATTCACGGTCCCCTGACCAGTTGCTCTGGCAAACCGACCCGTCCCACCCACGTTGGTAACCGTCAGAGTCCCGTTGAATGGAATAGGCGGTCCCGAGTCAGAGATGCACTGCGAGCCCGAAACCAGATCCTGAATCAGAAACTCATCTGTTGCCGTGAAGGTGATTACCTCATAAGAGTCCGCGTAAGAAAACTGAGTCCCAGCAACTCCGCCTGGCAGTGTGCACGAAGCTCCCTCTGTCGGGCTAGCCGCCCACTCGTGAACCGTTACAGGACCGAAGGTGCTAGTCCCCTGCAAGGTAATCGAAAACACCGGGTTCCCATCAGGAAAGGTGGCATCGAGCGGTCCGTCGAAGGTTCCCGCCGCTGTGTAGCTGAAAGACTCGCTCTTGTTACTCTTCCCGGCTTGTGAATCTTTACTGAAAGCAACCAGCGACAACAACGCGCAAATCGAAATGACTAGGCGTCTATTGAGCCGCATAGCTCTCCTCCTGGTTCCAGTTTTCAAAATATCCTCTCGTCTTCCCAAAGAGTCGGACCAAGTGGCTCTCCGTTAGGAGAGCGGGTCGTGTGAGCCCAGGTCCTGCACTATGATGGCGGGACTTTACGCGTACCAGATGGGGAGCCGGAAAGACCCAAATCGGATTCGAGGAATAAATCTAAAAAGTCAGAAGGACGTGGACAAAAGCTCAGAAGGTCCAGTTTATCGCTGACTGGGGAAGGTAAGCGCATTTGTAACCGGTCTGCACACTCCGGCTCAGATGCTTGCCCAGAGTGGGGTTCGCCTTCGCGATTTCGCTGATGCTGAACCTGATACGCTTGGAAACCGCTGAACGCGCGCGTTCGACGTGCGATGCCGATTTCCGGTCGATCCCGTGTAATCCCACCGCGGCGGATAGTTCGGAAGTGAGAAAGTCGAGTTCTACGCAAAGCCGTTCGCGGCGCCCGACGTCGTTCAACCGCTCTGCTTCATCCAGTTCCTCGCGCACTTCGGCGATCCGGCGGCGGTAATCGGCCTTTGCAAAACCATCCAAAATCGGACCCGCGTCACCGAGGTCCGATTGCGATTCAGCGCCAGCTCCTTCCAACTCTGTGCTACCAAGCCGCCGGTCGACCATGGCACTTCCGCTCGACTGCAGGCTGGCGAGATCGACTGTGCTGAACTCCACTCCCGGCTTACGCAGCAACTGCACCAAATAATGCAGCCCCTTGGCGTCTTTCAATCGACAGACCTCGCCGCTGAAAAATACGGTCCAGTAGTCGCCTTCCTTGCGGAAGACACCACCTCCGGAGCTGTCGCCGGTTGAGGCAGCAGGGGCATGAGTTGCCAGCACGCGCCTGCGATCGGCCATCACTCGATCCGTCCATATTTGGCCCGCGCCGTGATGGCGATACAACTCGACGGCAGCATCGAGCTTCTCGATTGCGCGAGATTTATCTCCTGCCCCGATCAGCGCCTGCCCCCAATAGTGAAGTGTGTCGGCTTCGTCCCACGCCAAAGAGTACCGCCTGAACACTTCTACCGATTTTGCAAAATGCGCGTTCGCGTCATCGAAGCGTCCTTCCGCCGCGGCGAACCCCGCCTCCGCGCGCACGACCGGGCCCGCCCAGCCGAGCCAGTCTTCACCTTGCGCAAGGATTCTGCGGCAACACTCCAAATGCGATGCAGCTTCTGCAAGGTGACCAGTATCAATTGCCAATAGTGCCGCGGACGGGCGGATGCGCACTTCCCAGAACAGGTCGTTTGGTCCATACGTAGTAAGAACCTTGGGCAGGACGGCGCTTGCTTTATCGTATTCACCAATCATACGGAATGTTTCAAGCAAATGACCGAATGTATCACAAAGGACCCACGGAATACCGGCTCTCTGCGACGAATCCAGGAAGTCGAGCAGCATTTGTTGCGCGGCGGCCCAATCTCCTTCCCGATAGGCAATCCGAGCGCGAAATGACAAGTTCACCTTGTTGCGTTGGATGATATCCTGCGCTTCTCGTTGATTGCCTGCCAGATGCTCAGTCAGTGCCAAAAACTCGAAGTTATACGATCGCTGGCTGGTCGATGGACCACTGCGGTCAGTACCGAGCAAAAAGAGGCGCCTCGCTTCGAGGGGAACACGCATAAGTAGGTAATACCAAGCAGCCAGAAATAGCGTCATTGTTTTGGCTTTGAGGTCGCTCAGCTCCACCGCGATGCGTTCGACTCGAACCAGCAAGGACCTCGCTTCTGTATGCCTTCCTTGAACCATCAAATTGCGTGCACGCTGCGCCGCCGCCGCGCTCCACAGTGTCCAGTCACCACATTGTTCACACATTGTCATGGCCCGCTGTGCGGCGGTCAGACCATCCCCGGTCTGGAGCGCATCACAAGCGACCGATGCTATGCCAACGTAAAGCGTGGCGATCGACTGCAAATCTTCCCGATCCGCCATCAGCTTCTCCGCCTCCCGGTAATGTGCCATGGCCAACGGGAGACTTAGGCCAGATCCAAGGCGATTCCCAGCGGATCCGAGTTCCAAGTGCGTCAGGGCGGTGAGGTGATCGTCGCCAACCTGCTTGCAAAGCCTTAGGGCA
>JASHZA010000066.1 GCA_030042765.1 Candidatus Binataceae bacterium
TCGGCGGGGGCGGGTTGACGGGACCGGCCGAATAAGCGGATAGCGTCCGGACGCGGAGCGGCGGCTGGAGCGCTCACGCCGTTGCGGGGTTGTGTGCTACTGGGTTTGAATCCCATTCTCAGACGAGCACCGCCATGGACCTCGAAGCACTTTGTTACCTGCCAATGCATGAGCTGGCCGAGCAAGTTCGCGCCCGCAAGATCTCATCGACCGAAGTAACGCACGCAATTCTCGACCGGATTCGCGCAAAAGCCCGTTTGAACGCTTACCTCACCGTGATGGAAGAATCCGCGTTGCGGGCGGCGGCTTCCGCCGACGATGAGATTCGCGCCGGGAAATCGCGTGGACCGCTGCACGGCGTGCCGGTAGCCGTAAAGGACCTCTGTCAGACCAGGGGCATCCTGACGACGTGCGCGAGCCGCTTACTGCGCGACTGGCGGCCGGATTCGAGTGCGACGGTGGTCGAGCGGCTGGAGGCGGCGGGCGCGGTTATCGTGGGTAAGCTCAATCTGACGGAATTCGCTACGATTTGGTACCATCCGGAGCTGCCGGTGCCGCTGAATCCATGGGGTGACGCTCTATGGCCGGGCGCGTCATCGAGCGGTTCGGGGGTGGCGACCGCCGCGGGGCTGTGCTTCGGATCGATCGGGACCGATACGGGAGGGTCGATTCGCCTACCGTCCGCGGCCTGCGGGATCGTCGGTTTGAAACCAACATGGGGCCGCGTCAGCCGTTACGGTGTCTATCCGCTGGGCGAATCGTTCGACCATATCGGCCCGATGACCAGAACCGTGCGCGACGCTGCGCTGATGCTCGCAACCATTGCCGGTCACGATACGCGGGATGAAACTTCGCTGGCAGCCAAGGTCGATGATTATGCCGGCGCGGTTGACGCGGGCGTGAAGGGACTGCGGGTCGGTATGGACGAAAGCTACTTCGCCAGGGGCGCATCGCCCGAAGTCGGCGCCGCCGTGATAGAAGCCGCTCGCGTGCTCGAACGCCTGGGCGCGCGAGTCGTCAAGGTCAAGCTGCCCGACCTCGGGCGCGCGATCGGCGTCTCGATGACATTGGTCACGGCAGAAACCGCCGCAGCGCACGAGCGTACCTATCCTGCGCGGGCGGCGGAATATGGGCCGGGCTTTCGCTCATTCCTCGAATTGGGCGCGCAAGTTCGCGGCCAGGATTACGCGAAGGCACAGATCGTGCGCGAAAGCTTCGCCAATCAGGTCCGCATCATGTTCGAAGAAATCGATCTTTTCGCATGCCCCTCGCTGGGGCAGGCATCGCTGCCGGCGACCGCGATACCGCCTGACGCGTGGTCGGTGGATTTCGGCGATGAAGAAGGTTTGCTGCGCTTCACGATGCCGTTCAACCTGAGCCGAAATCCGACGCTGTCGCTCCCTTGCGGGATGAGTCCTTCAGGACCACCGCCCAGCCTGCAGCTCGTTGCGGCGCATCTTGGCGAGGCGACACTGATCCGTGCGGGTGCGGCCTTCGAGCGCGCCACGCAATGGCATCGGCAGCGCCCGCCAGCGTAGCAGGCCGTCGTCGCGTTCGACTTAATTCGAAAATACGGCCCGGACTCGTGATAAGGTCCGGGCTGTACCCCTATTATGCGGTTAACTCTGCGGGCAGCCTTCGGGGACTTGGACCGACGCCTTAACGAAGTCCTTCAGGTCAACATCTGACGGAATAAATGCCATACCGCCCGGATTCGACATCCCGGTGACGATCGGTGCGACAAATCCCGTAGTCAGATCGGTCTGTCCGACGAACGATGCGCTCGGATTGATTGCCTAGTGGATTGAAACGCAACCCGTCGTTATGACCGATAATCTGAAAGTTCTGGATTTGCTTTCCAGTAAAGTCATATTCGATGACATTGCTCACTGCGCCGCCCGAGCCGTCCGGATTTCCTCCATTGCCATATCCAATGTAATTCGATCATTTCCTCCTTTTAAACCGAAGTTAACGTTCAGACCATTCGCAATTCAGAACCCTCTACTATTCCTGCGCTCGTAACCCTTAACTGTAGGAGGAGCAGATGGGTAAAAAATCGTGGGGCGGCGTAATTCTTGGCGCCATGCTTTTGGGATCGGTGTCGATGGCGCCGAGGCCTGCGTACGCATCGGGCGGGCATGGCATTCGTCACGTTCTGCTGATCAGCATCGACGGCTTCCATGCGCTCGATTATCTGAACTGCGTGAGCGGCAGCTACTGCCCAAACCTGGCGGCGCTCGGAGTTACAGGAGTCAATTATCTGAATACTTCGACCTCGAGGCCCTCGGATTCATTCCCGGGGCTGATGGCGCTGGTGACGGGCGGTACGCCGCGCACGATGGGCGTCAATTATGATGTCGCTTACGATCGCGCGCTCAACCCGCCGCAGAACGAGACCGGGAACGGCCTGCTGGGCGGCCCTTGCACCAAGGGAGCGACGCCGTCCGGTACGAGCACCGAATACGACGAAGGCATCAACCTCAATAATATGCCGGGCATGGCCTCTCAAGCATATCTCAACGGCGGCGCGCCGAGCGGGGACGGCGGGGTCAACTCGATTGATCCGACCCGCCTTGTCCGCGACCAGAATTGCAATCCGGTCTATCCGTGGAACTTTGTCCGGGTCAATACGATTTTCGGAGTTATACATCTCGCGGGAGGTTACACGGCCTGGGCCGACAAGCATCCGTCGTAATCGTCCGTGGGAGGCCCCAGCGACAGCACTACCGACGAGAACGTCGACGACTACTTCGGGCCGGAAATCAACTCCGATTCCGCGAACTATTTGGACCCTACGCATGGGGCGTTTCCGTCGCTGATTCCCAAGGGTTGCAACCCGTTGCCTGACCAGGCAGCGGTAACGGCGGCCGATGACTACACCGGCAGCTTCCAGAACATCCAGTGCTATGACGGCCTCAAGGTCGCGGCCATCCTCAACGAGATCGATGGCATGAACCACGACGGCACCGCGGAGGCGAAGGTGCCGGAAATTTTCGGCATGAACTTTCAGGCTGTCAGCATAGGGCAGAAACTCATTTACCAAGATGCGAAGACTGTCCCACCGCCCTACACGCTCAAAGGCGGCTATACTGATTCGATCGGCACGCCGAGCGGTTCGCTGCTCCAGGAGATCGAGTACGTCGACACTTCGATAGGGCTGATGGTCTCTGAACTGCAGAAGCAGCACCTGTCCAATTCGACGCTCATCATAATCACCGCGAAGCATGGCCAGTCACCGGTCGATTCCAGCCGCTATCAGGCGAATGGCTCTCCCAACGATCCGGCAACGATCCTGGGCTCGTGCCTGCCGGATTCGGAGCTCAACCAGATCGGACCGACGGAGGATGACGTAGCGCTGCTTTGGCTTAAGTCTTCGTGCGAAGTTACCACCGAAGTCAGCGCGCTCGAGGCGGCGTCCCCTGCACTTCCGCTGGCTGACAACATTGCGGGCATCGGTCAGATTTTCTCCGGTCCTTCGATTGGCCTGTACTACAATGCGGGAGACTCACGCGCGCCGGATATCCTGGTTACTCCCAATATCGGCGTGACCTACTCCAACAGCAAGAAGAAGCTGGCGGAGCACGGCGGCTTCGCGCATGACGACACGAACGTGATCATGCTGGTGTCGAACCCGAGATTCCAAGGCGAGACAATATCGATCCCGGTTGAGACCGCGCAGGTCGCTCCGACGATCCTCAAAGCGTTGGGACTCGATCCCCTTAAACTTGAAGCGGTGCAACAGGAGGGTACGCAAGTTCTGCCCGGGCTGTCCCTGTAAGCTCGACAAACTCGCGGGTGTGATCGAATGCGAAGCGGGCGCCAAATCGGCGCCCGCTTCGCTCGTTTTTG
>JASHZA010000067.1 GCA_030042765.1 Candidatus Binataceae bacterium
CATCGGCAAATATCGCGGATCTTGCCAAGTATTTGGCGTGCTCCGACCCTTCAAGCCTTACTTGTTGGTCTGCCGGCCGTGACACATGGCTAATGACCAGATCTACCAAAGCGGCTCGTTCGATCTCGTCCCCCCACATCCCATTTTTCAAAACCTGCCTGGCATCTTCGCCGACCAGATTGGCGTTTGGCTCCGGCAGACTGGGGCCAAGGCCCATGGCAATCCCGTAGTTCCGTGCTTGAGCGAGCTTCGCAGCGTAACGGGTCTTTCGCTCCCCGGGCGCCGGCTGCCGAACGAAGTTGAGGTACCAGATGGCAGTGAGGCGGAATAATTCATCCGGCAAGTTCCCGGAGCGATCCAGAGCCCATTTTTCCGCCACTTCGAGTGAAAAGGCAGACGAGCCCGGCTGTGAATAGTGGTCAAAGGTTGTGGATCGGTCGGTCATGATCGGACTCGCCTTCATCGCGCGGTTGACAGGGGATGTCCGTTTCGCACTTAAGATGGTCGTCGGCTAATCAGTTCAATTATGCAGCTTTCCCGGTGATTCCAACACGATGAATCGGTAACAGGGTAATCGAGCGCGAGCTGAAGCGCTACCAGGCCGCCATACCTGGCGGGCGTTGGCGATGGTCATGAGAGAGGGCTTTAGGAATCGAAATAGATCTCGCCGGGGGCGGCGTTGCGATCGGGAGTAATCCCTGCGATAAGGTCTGGCATGAAGACCGTCGCGTTTGACGCGTCGAAACTGGAGGTGCCCCATGTCACAACTCGACGAAGAGAGACTGCGCCGCGAGTCGGAACGGGTGGCCAATGACCCGAAGGCGATCGATGAACTCAACCAGCGCGTGATCAAAGAGTTCAGGGCGAACCAGGGAAAAGTCGGCGGCATGTTCGAAGGGATGCCGGTGCTGATCATGACGATGACCGGCGCCAAGACCGGACGAACTCTCACGCGGCCGGTCTGCTACTCGCGCGACGGCGATGCAATCGTGATAATCGCCTCTTACGGCGGCAATCCCCATAACCCGCCTTGGTATCACAACCTTGTCGCCAATCCGGTTATAACCGTCGAAGTCGGCGCCGAGAAGTTTAAGGCAAAAGCCACGGAGACGTCGGGCAAGGAGCGCCAGCGGCTATTCGACCAGATGGCGAAGCAGATGCCTTTCTTCGCCGATTACCAAAGAAAAACGAAGCGTCAGATACCGGTGCTGGTGCTTAATCGGGTCGAGTAGAAAGGGGATTTCAACAAGTGCGATGAATGGCGCGGCACCGGCCGCGGCATTCGAGCAGGGCCGCCCTCGAGGCCTCGAGGTTCAGGCGAAGCGGAGATGCGCGCGGTGCTCGGGTTGACCCTAACCGGCGTGCCCGACCACGGGCGGTCGAAAATCCAGATGTTCAGCGCTTGCCGGCGGCGATCGCGACGAAATCTCCCTCGGTAAGGATACCGACGAGGCGGCCGTTCTCGACGACCGGGAGGCATCCGATCTTCCGTTCGATCATCAGGCTTGCCGCCTCTGCCAGCGGGGTGTCCGGTTTGGTCGTGATCACCTCGGTGGTCATCACTTCCTTGACGACGAAGGTATCCAACAGCTTGCGGCTGGCGTACTGGCCGTAGCCAAGCGCCTGAGCCAGGGCACCGCGAAAAAGATCCCGCTGACTAACTATCCCGACCAACGCCCGCCCGTCGTCGTCGAACACCGGCAGATGACGGATGCGTCCAAGTTTCATCAGGTCATCGGCTAACGTTAGCTTTTCGTTTCGTTTCAGAGTGGTGACGTCACGGGTCATAACGTCCCGAACTTTTTTCGCTTCCATCGGATCCATACCTTCTCGTCAGAGCCTTTTGGTACAGTGTCCCGCATATCTGACGTTGTGATCCTGCGCAAGCCCGGTGAAGAGGGCGTACGCGCCGATCCTCGGCCGGGATCGAGGAGCGGCAACGGATCAGTCGCGACGAGGCGCTTCCGCGGCAGCGAGCACGCGACGCTTCATTACTTGTTCAGCCTTGACGTCGCCAGCGAGGGCGCGCTTGTAGGCGTCATCGCCGTCGAGCTTCGCGGGGTTTTCACCGTACATCTGGTCGAGGTCGTCGCCGAAAACGAACTCGTCGCGCAACTGCTCGGCCTGGGCCTGCTCGTTGGCGAGGGGAAGTCCGCGGAAGCGGCGGTAGCCGCGATAGCCGTGGAAGCCGCCGAGAGCGGAGATGGCGATGCTGGCCCCGTAGAGAAGGACTCTCACCAGGATGTCGAAGTCGCTGGGAAGCCCAAGGAAAACGTGTGATTGCGGCATCGGACGCGCCCCTCCTCGAGTCTCAAGCGTCGCAAAAGCGCGAGCGAGGAGGAAGGGGGGTTGGCCGCTCAATCCTGAGGAATCCAGCCCCGATCCTGGAATCTGATCTTGAGTTGGGCGGCGATCTCGTCGGCGGTCGCCTTCGCACGGCCTTCCAGCCCGGTCCTGCCGCTCGCCGCTCCGACGATCTTCGCGCCACCGACTACGATTAGACCCACCGGATTCGCAGCGGCAATAGCCACCGCGGCAGGTACTACCATGCCAGGCATTTTGTTTCCGGATGAGGTAAGAGTCCCCGAACCAAGCTTTCGAAGACCGTGAGGGGTCACCGCATAACCCTCGACTACCGTATCCATCTCAGTCGTTCCGGCGCCGAATCCAACGACAAAGCGCTTGGCGAAGCCGCCCGCGCCGCCGCCCTCGGTTGAAACGATATAGCCGCGAATTACGCCGTCACCGACCTGCGGCGACGACCCCGGGCCGGCTTCAATCGCGGGCATGCCCATATCCTGGATATCCTTGACCAACTGCTGAGTGATCATCGCGCCGTACTTGCGGCCGGTTTCAATCTCCTCGGGTGTGGGCGGGGTACTCGGCGCGCCGACCTGTCCAGCCAGCGATGAATCGGCGGGCATATCAGAGGGCGCGGCTACGAAGTCGTACACCCAGATCTGATTTGGGCGCGCGAGCCCATTGTCGGTCATCGGTGTTTGCTGGGTAACTTTGGTTGAAGCGCAGCCGGCCAGCATCGCTAGCCCCAAAAGGAACCCGGTCACGTTGGCGTAAGATTTCATGGCCAAGATGGTACACTTCCATCAGCGGCAACGATAACAACCCCGGACGACTGCGGCCGCAAGGGGCCGGGTCGCGCGAAGGTCACCGGGCCGCAATCGGCAGGACCTCCTCGCGAAGCCGCACCACACCTAGCGCGGCATAGCGGCGATATCGAAACGGCGGATGAGGCGGGCGGCGAAGAAGCCGTCGAGGCCGCCGCGGTCGGGACGCGTGCTCATAAACCCGTCGAGATCCAGAAGTTCGCGAATGGCTGCGGGCGGATTCGGATCGATCTCGAAATCGCGATGGCGCGCGAGAAAATTGCGTACGACGCCGGGACCCTCGTCCGGCGCGAAGCTGCATACGGCGTAGACGAGCACGCCGCCGGAACTTACGAGCGCGGCGGCATTCGTGAGCATCCGCGACTGAAGGTCGGCCATCCGGGCGAAGTCGCCGGGCTGAAGACGCCATCGGAGCTCCGGATGCTCGCGCAGGGTACCAAGCCCGGTGCAGGGGGCATCCAGCATCACGTAGCCGGCAGATTCGGGGCGGAGCGGGAGAACCGAGGCGCAGTCTGCGCGCGCGAAGAGAACGTTACGATGGCCGAGGCGGCGGGCGACAGCGCGCGTGTTCTTGAGCCCGGCGAGATTCAGGTCGAGCGCGATAACGCGTCCGGCGGGCCCGACGATCTCGGCGAGATGGGTGGATTTGCCGCCGGGCGCGGCGGCGCAATCGATGACGGTCGAGCCGGGCGTGGGAGCGAGAAGCCGTGCAACGAGCTGCGAGGCCTCGGCCTGCGGCTGGAAGATACCGTCGCGATACGAGGCCGAATCGAAACTCGCGGCGCCGTCGAGAACTACGGTTTCAGGGAAGCGTCCACGCCGCGCGATTCGCATCCCGTCGCGTTGGATGCGCGCGGTGAGTTCGTCTGCCGGACCGCGCCCGAAATTAAGCCGCAGCACGTTAGGCGCGGCCTCGTTGTCAGCGGCGAGCAGCCCTTCCGCTTCGCCGATACCGAGCCATTCGATGAACCTCTCGACGAGCCACCGCGGATGCGAATACGTGACGGCGAGGTATTCGAGCTCGTCAGCCGAACGGGATGGGAGCCGCACGGGAGCGCGAATCGCGGCGCGCAGGATCGCGTTGACGAAGCGGGCAGCCCCGGCGCCGCCCGGACCCTCACGAGCGAGCGTCACGGCGGTGTCGACGGCAGCGTGCGGCGGAATGCGAGTAAGGATACGGACCTGGTAGAGACCCAGACGCAAAAGTGCGAGCACGTCAGGCGCGAGGATTTCGAGCTTGCGCGCCGACAGGCGCCCAAGCTCGAAATCAAGGCGGCCGCGCCATGCGACGGTGCCGAGCACCAGCTGGGTCACGAGGCGGCGGTCGGCGGGGGCAAACTGGCCGAGTCGATGGCCGAGCAGGACGTCGGCGAAGGCGCGTTCGCGGTCGACG
>JASHZA010000068.1 GCA_030042765.1 Candidatus Binataceae bacterium
CGCTGATGGCCGCGGAGCTAACAGCCTTGATGCCCGTCGAGGGCGGCTTTTACTTCTGGGTCAAAGAAGCGCTGGGACCCTTCGCCGGCTTCGTCGAAGTCTATGTCACCATCCTTTACTCTGCCGTCGACACCGCGATTTACCCGGTACTTTTCGCCACATACCTCTCTTTTCTTATCCCGGTGGGTGTTTCCGGCCAGATAATTCTTGGCATTCTCCTGGTATGGGTGGCTGGAATTCTCAACCTCCTGGGGGTACGGCCGGTCGGCAACGCTTCCGTCGTCTTAACAGCCATCTTGCTTGCGCCTTTCGTCGCACTGGTGCTGGCTGGGATACCACGGCTGGTTCATTGGCAACTTCCGGCCCAACCACTTACCGGCGGCTCCCTTTTTGCCGCCGTTGGTGGCGGCCTCACCGTGGTAATCTGGAACTTCAGTGGATGGGAAAATCTGAGTGCAGTGGCGGCCGAAATCGACGAGCCGCAGCGCAACTATCTTAGGGCGATCTCCGTCGCGTTACCGCTGGTTGCGCTTGGATATTTGCTGCCACTAATGGTCTCGGTTTCAGGCCCCGGAGGGGCAGCGCAATGGCGCACTGGCTGGTTCGCCGAAATCGGCCGTCAGCTCGGCGGACCCTTCATGGAGGCTGCGATCGCTGGCGGCGGAGCGGTATCCGCTTTCGCGATGTTCCAGGCGGCACTACTATGGGTCTCGCGGATGCCGTTCGTGTTGGCAGGCGAGGGCTATCTGCCCGAGGGCCTAGCTGTCCTCCATAGTGAGCATGGGACGCCTGCGCGTTCAATCATCGCGTGCTGCGTTGGCTTCAGCCTGCTTGTGCCGCTTGGATTTGTCGCACTAGTCGTGCTCGACGTCTTCTTCTACATGTTTGCGCTTATGCTGGAGATGCAAGCGCTGGTTCGCCTGCGGCGAATATTGCCTGACCGAACGGGAAGGTTTGTTATTGGCGGCGGGAGACCTGCGTTATGCGCAACCGTCGTAGCACCGATTGCCACTTGGCTGGCGACCTTCGGCTTCGCCGAATCGCAGGGCAGTGGCATGACAGATCTGATCGTCAGTGTCGCGTTGGCAGCGTCCGTATGGCCGGCCTATATCCTTCTGCGCCGCCGTTATGGGGGTCCACCTGTCACATCGTAAGGAAGTCTAGCGTCGGCGACGCCGCGGAGGATTGTAGACGTGAAAGAACGAAAAAGCTGCGATCACGAGTGCATGACTGATCTTGCCTGAGGCTATCAGCTCCCGGATCTGGTTGAGCGGGACGGTCACTACTTCGGTCTCCTCGCTGCCGGCGCTGTCATAGTGCGGCTCGGCGACCTTATGAACGTTGCGGGCCAGAAATGAGTAGCAGAAATTGGGCTGGATCGCTGGATTCGGATGGACACGGCCGAGCGGGATCACTTCGTTCGAAATGTAACCGCATTCCTCACGCATCTCACGCATCGCCGCCTCGGCCGGATTTCGGTCCTCGGGATCGATCATGCCGCCGGGAATCTCCAGCGTGAACGCGCTCACGCCGTGCCTGAACTGCCGAACGAGGACGACTTCGCGATCGCGGGTGAGCGGGATGATATTGACCCATGCGGGCGCCTCCAGCACGAAGAAATCACGTTCGCCGCGCCGCGGGTGCGCAGATTTGCGCCGATGGAGATCGAAGATCGGCGTGGTATAGACGCGTTCGCTCTCGAGCATCCGCCATTTGCGGGCTTTCAAGTCGGAACCTCCGGCGGCGCCACGTTCGCGCCGCGGGAATTCGCTGCCGGGTTAGAGCCGCGCGCAGCTGGCGTTGAATAATTCAAAACAGCCGTCGGTATTCGATCGCCGGGCACCTATCCATCACGACCGTCATTCCGGCCTTCGCGGCGCGGTCGGCCGCTTGAAGATTGACCACACCTAATTGGCCCCAAAGGATGCGGGCGCCCTTGCGGATCGCTTGCTCGGCAATCTCCGGAAGATGTTCTGGCCGCCGGAAGACGTCGACCATCTCGACCGGACCCGGAATCGCTTCGATATCGGGGTAGCAGCACTCGCCTAATTGCTTGCGCAACGCCTCTGGCTCAAGCTGCGGGTTCACCGGGATCACCCGAAAACCCTTGCTCTTGAGCAGCATTGCGATGCGCAGGCTGTCGCGATCAGGATTATCCGAGCATCCGACCACAGCCACTGTCGTCGGATTGGCAAGAATCGCATAAATTTCCGAGTCGGATGGGTTTGTGAAGGTCATCGGGTCTCGCTTTCTCCTGTGGCTATTCGGTCTCCAGCAGGCGGTCGATTACCCGTGGCACCAGCCGCATGATCTCTTCGCGGCACTGCGCAAAAACACCTTCGCCTTTTTCGAAGGGATCATCGATGTCGCCCTCTTCCCCCGCAAATCCGCGCAATGTGTGTACTTCGAGCGCTGCATGCAATTCAAATCGCTCGCGCAGTTCACGGGCCTGTTGCTGGGTCATCGCGATCACGAGGTCCGCAGCCTGAAGTAATTCCGGATGGCGTTTCAGATCGGTCGAGGTTGCCTCTTCACCCAGATGGATTCCGACGTCCCGGAGTGTCATTCGCGTGTCGAGCGAAACCAGGGCGCCGTCGCGCGCGTACGGTGCGATCCCGGCGGAGCGCACGCGCACGCGCTCCTCGACCCCACGCAGGCGCAACTCGCGCACAATCAGATGCTCAGCCATCACGCTACGCGCCGTGTTGGCGGCGCAAATCAGAAGCACAGAACGAAGGCGCGGCCCGCCCTGGGTCGCGCTTTCGTCACCTCGCTGCCTTCGCACTGGTCAGACCGTTCCCGCCAACACGTCACCCAGGTTTTCCTTCTTGGTGATACCCTTGGCGAGTTCCTGCTTGACGCGCGCGCCCAGCTCAGCCGGATCCCAGAACCTGAGGGGACCAGACTGTGTAATCTTGCCCGCGCTGTGCCATCCGCGCATCAGCCACACCATGCCCAGGCCCACCCGGAAGACTTCACCGTGAACCTCCTTGGCATCGTCGCTGCCGAGCCATGCAACCAGCGGCGCCACGTGGGCCGGACTGAAGCGGTCGACCTCGCCGGACTTCGGCTGCGGCATCGTTGCCGCCGTCTGAGGCGTCGCATCGATCGTCAGGCGGGTCCGGGCAACCGGGGCAATCGCGTTGATGCAAACGCCGTAGCGGGACATCTCGCGATCCATGATTATTGCCATGGTAGCGACCGCCGCCTTGGCTGTGCCGTAATTGCTTTGGCCCGCGTTCCCGAGCAGCCCCGAATCGGAACTGGTATTGATCAGGCGCCCGTTGAGCATGTTCCCGGCTTTGTGCTGCTCGCGCCAGTAATTGCACGCGTGACGGGCCAGGTTGAAGGTGCCTTTGAGATGCACCGCCAGGACCGCGTCGAAATCCTCTTCGCTCATATTGAAGATCATCCGGTCGCGCAGGATCCCGGCGTTGTTGACCACGATATTGAGCTTACCGAAATTGTCGATCGCGCATTCCGTGATCCGCTTGGCCCCCTTGAAGTCGGATACGCTTTCGTAATTGGCGACCGCCTCGCCGCCAGCCGCGCGGATCTCTTTCACCACCTCTTCAGCCGGCGAACGCGACTGTCCAGTGCCGTCGAAGTGGCCGCCGAGGTCATTGACAACGACCTTTGCTCCTTGCTTGGCCATCAGCAGCGCCTCTTCGCGGCCGATTCCGCGTCCGGCCCCGGTGATGACCGCGACCTTGCCCTCTAATAGTGCCATCGTGGTTAGTTCCTCTCCCCGTTCTGATTTTGAACCTTGCTCGACCCTCGCAACGGTGCCCAACATACTTCCAAGCGCATCGACTGCCCTTCAGTGGCAACTGACGGTTTCTGCCGGAAGATCACCTCTGCGTCGAAGTCTATCTAGAGCGCGCGTTTACGGCGCCGATTTTCCAATTATAAGCGGTTCCGACCGAATTCTGGATAGACTCGCGGAGGGTTCAAAGTCAAGGCAGTTCTCTTTGCTGCTTCCGGCCTGCGACTGTGTCCCTCCTTTTCCCCTCTTGGTAGGGCATCGCTATCGCTAGTACAATTTAGAGCGGACGGTCGAAAGGCGTCCAAAATGGTGTCTCTTGACAGGAACGACACTTTTTGGGCACTTGGGCGGACCTGGGGCGCAGGGGAACGCCTGAAAATTTATCGGTTCTCGGGGACTTAGGGATGCAGAATCAGTTCAGTATTTTGGCGATGATTATGCAGGGTTGGTACGCGACCTACCCCCTGTTAATCATTTCGGTCGTCTGCGTTACAATCATTTTCGAACGCATTTGGGCGCTATGGGGACTTAACACCCGCGCCGCGCGCCTCGCCGAAGGACTCATCGGCTTGCTCCGCCAGGGCAAATTCAAAGAAGCGCTCGATCGCCTTCAGGCACGTCCAAGCCCGTGCGAACGAGTCTTCCATGACCTTATCTCAGAGGCGCAGTCAGCGGATCGAACCCGTCTGGAGGAGGTGGACGAGGAGCGCCGTTTCGCCGAGTCAATTCAGCTTCGCGGACCCATCTGGGTGCTCGCAACGTCAGGCGCGTCGGCCCCCTTTATTGGGCTCTTCGGTACGGTGGTCGGTATTCTGGTAGCTTTCCAATCGATGGCGGTAATGGGAACTGGCGGCTTTTCGGTGGTCGCTGCCGGCATTTCGGAGGCGCTGATCTCGACGGCGCTCGGCCTGGTCGTCGCGATCATCGCAGTCATTTTCTACAATTATTTTTCTCAGAAGGTTGAGGCAATCAACGCTACGATTCACATCTGTGCCATTCGCCTGATCGACGCCGCGCTTGCAGGGAGGGAGGCTAATGGCCGTTAGCGTGCCGTCGGGCGGCGGCGGGATGTTCTGGGAAATCAACATCACGCCGTTGACCGATATCTTCCTTGTTCTGCTTATCATTTTTATGGTGACGACCTCGGTCGCGGTCGAATCGGCTACCCACGTCGATCTGCCACTGGCGGGTAATACTTCGCCTGAAAACAAAGGGGTAATCGTCACCTATACCGCCAACCACGAGCTTTTCGTCAATTCCAAGGACGTTCCCGAGCGTGAATTCGAGCCTGCCTTGGCCGAGGCGCTGGGTCGTGTTGACGTAAAGGTTGTGATTTTCCAGGGGGATCGCACGGTTCTGCTAGGTGATATGGTGAGGATTCTCAATGTCGCGAAAGCGGCGGGCGCCCAGCAGATAGCGATTGCGGCAAAACGGGCCATGGGCGGGCAGCTTAGCTCGTCAGCCAGCAATTAGGACACGAGGCACAAGACGCCGGCGGCGGTGACGATCCAACCAGAGGCGTCAGGACTATTGACGATGGCGATCCAAACGGGAGGCGAGCGAGGCGGCATTTTTGCCTCGATCAACATCACCCCGCTGACCGATATTTTCCTTGTTCTCCTGATTATATTTATGGTCGCAACCGCGATCACGATAGAGTCGGCCGCACACGTCGACCTGCCCAGACTTCAAGCCCCTAACCAAAAGCAACCGCCCAAGGGCGTTACGGTCACCTACACCGCCGACCATCAGATCTACGTCAATCAAAGGAACGTAGCGGAGGGAGAACTGGGCCGCGCGATTCATGACGCGCTCAGCAAAACCCCCGAGAAATTGGTGGTTTTCGACGGAGACCCCAGGGTTATCCTTGGCGACATGGTCAGAATTCTGGATATCGCCAAATCCTCCGGCGCCGACCAGATCGCACTTGCTGTCTCGGGCGGTTCAGGCGGCAGTGCCACAATGGGAGAAATGCAACCAGGTAGCGTGCCGGCTGCGGAAGGCATCGCTCCGGGCAGTGAACCGGAGTCCGAGCAGGTGGCACCTTCAGAGGCTCCTTGACCGGAGAAAGTCGTATAGCCCGTAATTAAGGCCTCCGACGGCATCTAATCCTTCGGCGGCGAGGACAGCTTCGCAATGTATCTGCTTATAGGAGCGATCGGCACTGTATCGATACTGGCCCTCGCGTTTCTCCTTTACCGGCTTACCTGGTCAAAACGACGCCTTCAGGCAGAGCCAGGTTCGTCGGGCGATGATGAATCACTAGTGCCCCGCCGGTCGATCTGGGACGCGTTGTACTTCATGGCGGGTCCGCTTCCGCTCTCCGTCTCGCTCCACGTGATTATTCTTCTGGCGCTGCTTTGGGGTGTTCACTTGGAAGCCGGCCGTAACCTGATTCAGGTTGACCTGCGCTCCGGTGGCGGCGGCTCGACGGACGAAGCGAAGCAACTTGACATGCCCGAGATGCCGGTGCCGGACGCGGTTGCCCCTCTCCCAATTGAACGTCCGGTCCTGGCGCCTCAAAGCTCTCAGGCCATCAGCATCGCAAGCCATTACGTGCGTACCGTCGCCGGAGGTGGAATCGGTATCGGCCGCGGCGGCGGGATTGGCTCCGGATACGGCAATGGAATCGGTGCGGGCTTCGGCGGCTTTATCGGGGGGCTGCGCAGAAGCGGTCTCGATATCGCGATCGTCATCGACGGCACTGGCTCGATGAAGCGCATCATCGACGACGTCAAGGTCAAGATGAAGCAACTCGTCCTCGCGTCTCACCGCCTCGTGCCGACCGCGCGGATTGCAATTGTCGTGTTCGGAGGCCGCGGTGAACCTATTCAGGTCCAGCCGTTGACTGTTTCGCCCGATCGGTTGCTCTATTTCCTCAACAATATCCAGGCTCGTAACGGCGGCGAATGGGAAGAAGACACACTCGGCGCTGTCCGCACGGCGGTCGATCGATTGGATTGGAAGCCCATGGCCAGGAAGGTGATAGTGCTGGTCGGGGATACCCCGCCGTTCCCTCAGGATATGGAGCCGACGCTCGAAGAGGTGCGCAAACTCCGCTCCGAGAACGGCTCTTTCAGCACCGT
>JASHZA010000069.1 GCA_030042765.1 Candidatus Binataceae bacterium
AAGCGGAACTGGATTCCGGTCTCGTCGATCGCGACTCCCATCTCGCCCCCGAGCGCGTCGATTTCGCGCACCAGATGGCCCTTGCCGATTCCGCCGATCGCCGGATTGCACGACATCTGGCCGATATGATCGAGATTGAGCGTGAGCATCAGCGTGCGCACGCCCATCCGGGCCGCGGCAAGCGCAGCTTCGATCCCGGCATGGCCGGCGCCGACCACAATTACGTCGTAGATCATTTCGACAGATTATTGCGCGGCGGCGGCCGCGCGCAAAGCGGGGAGGGGCTGAACGCTCCGCGGCAACAAGGATTGATTCTACTACATACTGTACTATTCGACTACACGATAGGCTCCAAATCGCTGCTGTCGAGGTCGAATCCGCAATGCATGCAGTGGCCGGTGAAGGGCATGCTCATATTGGTCGATCTCCAGGTGCTTGCCGCGTAAAAGAGCAGTCCGCAGCGCGGACACTCGTGCAACCGCAGCCGAAACAGCGACCACAAGCCCACAACGAGCCATGCCATCAATATCACGGCGCCCGAAGCCGGCGGCGCGCCGCCGTAGAACAGCGCGAAGCCGAAGGGCAGGTAACCAACCACCCAGAACACCGACCATCGGCGATGCGCCCGCAGCCGGGCGAGTGCATCGGTGTCGAATCCGCCCGCGGTTCTCATTGAATGCCCCCTTTTAACGATTCCCCTGTCAACAAATTTCCCGCCGATCTTACTTGCCGATACAAAACTCCCTGAAGATCGCATCCAGAACGTCTTCGTTCGAAACTTCCCCGGTAATCGCGCCCAGCGCCTCGGCCGCTAGCCCGACATCGAGGGCAACGATCTCCGGAGGCATCGCCGCGACGTTGCGCCGGGCCGCCTCGATCGCGTCGCGCGCGGAGGCCAGGGCCGCGCGATGGCGTTCGCGCGAGATCGTTATAGTGTCACCCTGACCCGGGCCCGCGATCGCCTCGACCTTGCGCTCGAGCAGTTCGCGCAGTTCCGGCAGCCCAGCCGCGGTCAATGCCGAAAAATCCAACACGTCCCTTGACAAACATCGTTCTAGCAACTCAGCCGCGTCGAGCCGCTGTGACAGGTCGCGCTTGTTGAGCAGTGCAACGCTGGGGCGCCCGGCGCAAAGCTCGATCACGGACGCGTCTTCGGGCTCAAACGGACGAGACGAATCGAAAACCGCTATTACCAGGTCGGCTGTCGCAACATGACGCCGCGTGCGCTCGATGCCGATCCGCTCGACCTCGTCGCCCCCATCGCGAATCCCGGCGGTATCCTGGATTACCAGCGGCCATGGTCCGAGCTGGATTGAGTCTTCGATCACGTCCCGCGTCGTGCCGGCGATCGGCGTGACAATCGCGCGGTCGGATCCGAGCAGCAGATTAAGCACGCTCGATTTGCCTGCGTTGGGCTTACCGACGATCGTCGCCCGCGCACCCTCGCGTGCGATCCGCCCGCGGGCAAAGCTGTCGTGCAGAAGCGTAACATCGCCCAGCAGCCGCGTAAGGTCACACGCAATTTCCTTGCGCGACGGCAGCCGAATATCCTCGTCACCAAAGTCGATTTCGGCCTCCAGATGGGACCGAATAGCTATGATCTGGCCGCGCAATCCCTCGACGCGGCGGGCGAGGGCGCCATCGAGCTGTGCAATCGCTTGCTTAAGGGCGTTTTCGCTACGCGCGCTTACGAGATCAGCAACGGCTTCGGCCTCGGTCAGCCCGATGCGGCCGTTGAGGAAGGCGCGGCGGCTGAATTCTCCCGGCTCCGCGATACGAGCGCCGCCCGCGGTGGCCAAGGCGATAATTCGGCGAACCAGGTAGACACCGCCGTGGCAGTGAAGCTCGGCCACATCCTCGCCGGTGAGGCTGTCCGGCCCCGGCATCAACACGCATAGCGCGCGGTCGAGCGTAACACCGGTTTGCGGGTCGCGAATCTCGCCCAGACGCAGCCGCCATCTCTGGACCGCGCGATCGGCCCCTTCGGAATAGCCTTGTCGGATGGGATGCCACAAAGTGCGGGCGATTTCGAAGGCGCGCGGGCCGGAGAGGCGAATGATCGCGACGGCGCCTTGGCCGGCCGGCGTGGCCGGTGCGACGATCGTGTCCGTCGGATACATCAAGGGCTAGAGGGTACCATCATGCCGCGCGATTAAGGAGAGGCCCATCATCGGGCAAAATGGGCGCGAAAACCCTGGTATTTTTTCGATCCTGCTTGCCCCCGCGGGCGCCTTATGGTTCGATGGTGGATTCGGACCGCCGGCTTGGCGCGGGCGGCACTGAAAACAGATTAGCTGATTGGCACCAAGCCAGGCTCAAATAGCTAAAGTTGGCCGCGACCCATGAAAAGGACTTATCAACCAAGCAATCGACGACGCAAACGGACGCACGGTTTTCTCGCGCGGATGGCCACGCCGGGCGGACGCAACGTACTCAGGCGCCGCCGGGCAAAGGGCCGAAAACGGCTCGCGATATCAATTCCGTCGAAGCAGCCGGGCTAGCCGGACGGGCCGCGCCGCTTGGCTTCAGAGCAAGCGATCGGTTACGCCACCGCGGGGATTTCCTGCGCGTGCAGCGGGCCGGATTTCGCTTCCAAACACCGCATTTCGTGGTCTATCTGATGCGGACCGAGGAGACTCGTCTGCCGCGGCTTGGCATAACTGTGTCACGCCGAATCGGCGGCGCGGTGACCCGCAACCGGATCAAGCGACGCGTGCGTGAATGCTTCCGGATAAAGCTGCGGCCGGCTATCCCGCCCGGAAGCGATTTGCTGGTGATTGCGCGAACGGGGGCGGCTCGACTCGAAAGCCATGCTATTCTGGAGGAACTGACGACCGCCACGGTTAATCTGCGGCGGCGGCTCTAGGGCACGAAGACCATGGATGTCTCGGTCAAGTCATTTCAGGCCGGTGCCGGCATGATCGCAAGCCGGATCGTGGTCGCGACAATCGATATGTACCGGGTGGTGGTCTCGCCACTGATGGTGGCAAATGTGGGACCGGCATGCCGCTTCGAGCCGACCTGTTCGGCGTACGCCCGCGAGGCAATCGCGGAGTACGGACCGTTGCACGGAGGTTGGATGGCGTTGCGACGGGTGATGCGCTGTCGGCCGGCGGGCGGATGGGGCTATGACCCGGTGCGTCATCATAGGAAGGGCGACGACGCCGGCACGGCGTAATCGTTGAGGAATAGTTTTGGACAATCCGCGGCTTATACTCGCGTTCGTAGTTTCCCTCGGGATCATCATCCTCTATTCACAACTGCTGCAATGGCGCTATCCGCAGCGGGGGCCGAATCGTGGCAAAGCGGGCGAGGCTCCGAGCGCTATGGCGACACCGGGCGCGGAGACACCCGGTCCGAGCGAAGCCGAAGCCCCAGAGGCAATTGTGGGCGCCATCAAGGCGCAGCCTGCCGTCCAGGCCGCGAGTGCCGGCGCCCCTGTCCGGTTGATCAAGGTTGAAACGAACTTTTATGAAGCGGTGCTGAGCAGCCAGGGGGCGCGCCTGGTGAGTTTCCGGCTCAAGAAATATCGTGAGACCGACGCGCCCGACAGTCCATATTACGAAATGGTGCGGCGCGGCGAGCGGCTGCCGATGGGCATGCTGGTGACGCGCGCGGGAGTTCGGGTCGATGATAGCGGTTTGGATTACACCGCCGAGGGCCCGGATCAGATCACCGTCACCTCGCAAAGTCCCGCGGTCGTGACCCTCACCGCCGCGACCGCCGACGGACTCAAGCTCGAAAAGACCTTCACCTTCAGCGATTCGAGCTATGTCTTCAACCTGAAAGGCAGTGCCGCGGCGGAAAGCGGCGTGGCACCCGACGGGATCGGGTTGAGTATGAGTCAGCCGCTCAAAGCCCTGGCCGGTTTCCGCGACTATCCGACCTTGCAGGCGGACGTCAAGGGCAAGGTAGTGAGCGAGGCCGAAAAGGCGCTGACCAAGGGGATTCAGCCGGTCAGCGGTCCGATCACGTTCGCCGGCTTTGGCGATCGTTACTTCTTTGCGGCCTTCATGCCGCAAAAGCCCGTCGACGGTACCCTCACGATGACCTATGCGGGCGACGAAGCCGACGCGGTAATTTCCTTTGACAAATCCTCGAGCGTGGCGACCCGGGTCTACATGGGACCGAAGGAGCTGGGCGTGCTCGAGGCGGTTGACCCCGCCTTAAGCAAGGCGATCGACTTCGGGCTGTGGGGAGCAATCGCGTTGCCGTTCCTGCGCGCGCTCAAGATCTTCTACCGCATTGCGCCCAACTACGGGGTTGCTATCATCCTGCTGACAGTAGTGGTTCGGCTGTTAGTCCTGCCGATGTCGATCAAGGGCCAGCGATCGATGATGAAGATGCAGCGGCTGCAACCACAGGTGGAAAAGATTCGCGAGAAGTTCAAGGGCGACCAAGAGCGGCTCAATCGTGAAATGGTCGACCTCTACAAGCGCAATCATGTCAATCCGATGGGCGGATGCCTGCCGATGGTGATTCAGTTGCCCGTGTTCTTCGGGCTTTATTATGCGTTGCTTAACGCGGTCGATCTCAGGCAGGCGCCCTTTATCGGATGGATCAAGGATCTTTCGGCGCCGGATTGCCTCCCGATAAAGGGGATGCCGGCGATCCCGTTCACCGACCTGCACGGAATCCCGGTGCTGGTGCTGCTGATGACGATCACTGCGCTGGCGCAGCAATGGCTGACGCCCCGCAATCCGGACCCCAGCCAGCAGAAGATGATGATGTACATGCCGGTAGTGTTCAGCCTGATTTTCCTGGAATTGCCGGCCGGCCTTTCGCTTTATTATTTCGCGTCGAACCTGCTGGGCGTCGTCCAGCAATTCATCCTAAATCGAGAGTTCAAACAGTATAGCCCAGCAACATGAGCTCCAATGATTCTATCGAAGTAACCGCAGCGACCGTCGAGGCCGCTATCAGAAGTGCCCTCGAACAGCTTGGCGCCGAGGAAGACGACGTAACGATCGAGGTCCTGAGCACGCCTCGCGCGGGAGTGCTGGGCCTTGGAGCGCGCCAGGCGCGCGTGCGCGTGACCCGGCGCGAGCCCGAGGCCGCGCGAAGCAGGGTAATGTCGCCGCCGCCGGCGCCGCCTGTACGGCCGGCGCCGATTCGAACTGCACCGTCCGCCGCGCCGGTGCCCAGACCATCGAGCAGGCCGGTTTCCGATCAACCGGCGCCGCCGACACCGGCCCGCCCGGTTGCGACTCCCGTTCGCGCCGAAGCTCCCGCCCGCGCAGTCGAGACCCCCGTCCGGGCCGCAGCTCCGGTTCGCGCCAAAGCCGAGATTTCCGAAGAGGAAGAAGAAGGTCCCGCCGCGAGCCCGGAAATCCAGCGCTCCAGCGCCGACCTCGAAGATCAAACTCGAGAGGCGACCGCGATTCTCGCACGCATTCTCGAATTGATGGGTGAAAAGGCGGAGATCGAGCTGGTCAAGGATGCCGAACCTGACACCGTCGAGCTCAACGTCAAGGGTGACGGGTCGGGCCTGCTCATCGGACGCCACGGCCAGACCCTCGATGCGCTCGAGTACCTCGTCAACCGCGCGCTCGCCCGCAAAATCAAGGACGCCGTGCCGATCTCGATCGATACGGAGTCATACCGCTTGCGGCGCCGTCAGCAGTTGCATCGGATGGCGCTGTCCAAGGGCGAGCAGGCCAAGCGCGAGCATGTCGCCGTAACGCTCGATCCGATGCCGCCGCGGGACCGGCGCATTATCCATCTGGCGCTCAAGGATGATCCGCTTATCACTACGCGATCATCGGGCGACGGCTTTCTGCGTTCGATCCAGATCGTTCCGGTGGACGAACGGCGGGAAGGCGCGGGCGCGCGCGGCGGACCGGATAGACGGCGTGAACGCGGGCGGACAGGGAGTGGGTCGGGTCCGGTCGGCCAACAAGGCGGCTTCAAGCACGGCCAAAAGC
>JASHZA010000070.1 GCA_030042765.1 Candidatus Binataceae bacterium
ACATACACTTTGGGCATCAGAAACCTCCCGTTTCTGCTTCAAGCGATCTCATCGTCCTGGCACGCAGCGAACCCGCGGTCCGGAATTCGGGCCGATCCGAAGGCGAGTAATGGACATCCTATTCCTTGTGAAGGCCGAAGTACATGCGGCGTTCTCGGCGAAGAGGCGCCGATCGAGATCGAAGTCTCTTCGGATTCAGTTGAATCGAGAGGGGTATCCTTGCCGGCAACAAAAGTATAGTACCAAAAACACAGCGTTCGGCCGTTCCTTTCACTACTGCCCGGGAATGAGCCCGGGTTGCCTGTTCGGAGCTAACAGGCATAAACTTTCGGAGAGCAAATGCCCAGCAAATTGTACGTAGGCAATCTGGCCTACGCGGTCTCCAATGATGATCTCAACGGCCTCTTCTCACAGATTGGTCAGGTGCAGAGCGCCACGGTGGTCACCGATGCTCCCGATACCGTTGATCTGACGCGCAACTAAAGGAAGGCCTCTTGCCTTCAAGAGGCCTCGGTCGAACCAGCATTCCCGCCTACTTCTTCGCGAAGACGAAACTCTCCTCCATCTTCGCCCTCACTTCCTCCATGTGCGTGCAGTACTGGTTGAAGCCGCCGTTGTAATTGCCGTCCTGCCGGCGCTGGAACTCGCCCTCGAAATTATAATAGCCCGGCGTGCAATCCTGGTTGCGCGAAGTCTTGCCGCGATGCGCGATGACTTCCTGCACCCACCATTCCTCGGCGTCGCGCCTAGTGTCGATAGTTTGATAGCCATGGCGCCGAGTGTAGTCGATGCACTCGGCGATATGATCGCCCTGCGCCTGGAGCATATCCGTCAGATTGAACTGGAAGGACGCCTGGTAACCTCCCATGATGAAAAGATTGGGATAGCCCTGCGAATGAATCCCCAGCAGCGTGCGGATCCCGTCGCAGTACTTGTCGTTGAGTTCGAGCCCGTTTTCGCCCCTGATCTCGTTGTAAATGCCGGTCTTCTGTACCTCGAAGCCAGTGGCGTAGATTAGCACGTCGAGCTTGTACGTCTTCCCCTCGAAAACTGGTCCACTCTCGTTGATCTCAGTGATGCCCTTGCCGTGAGTATCGATCAGATGGACGTTGGGAAGGTTGAAGGTAGGGAGGTAATCGTTGTGAAAGCAAGGCCGCTTGCACATGAACATGTACCACGGCTTGAGCGCGTCGGCCGTGGCCTTGTCCTTAACGATCTCCTCGATTCGCCGGTGGATGCGCATCATGTATTCAATATTGGCGTTTTCCTGCCGCCGAACCTTCTCGTCGTGAGACATCGCGGCCTGCCGCGCTTTTTCCTCCTCGCTCAACTGCGGTCCCCTGCGCGCCTTCTCGCGTCGCTTGGCCTGCCATCCGGGCTTCAGGGTTTTCGCCCATTCCAGATCGGTCTTCCAGTCGTCGCGGACATCGATGGATGATGGAGTACGTTGAAAAACGTAGAGTTCCTTGGAGGCCACGCCCAGGTTGGGGATGGCCTGGACTGCTGTGGCGCCTGTGCCGATGATGCCGACCACTTTGTCCGCCAATCCCGACAGGTCGCTCTTGGTGTACTCGTAGTCCCATCGCGAGGTGTGGAAGGAGTGGCCCTTGAATTTCTCCATGCCGTTGATTCTCGAGAGCTTGGGCTTGGAGAGTGTGCCATTGGCGCAGATTACGAACCTGGCCTTCAGAAGGTCGCCCCGGTCTGTCCCGATGTGCCACATCTGCTCGGTTTCGTCCCAGACGGTGGAGGTGACGGTGGTCTGGAATATCGCGAGATCGTAGAGGTTGTACCTTTTGGCGATCTGCTGGCAGTAGGCGAAAATCTCGGGTCCTTCGGCATAGTGACGAGTCGGCACGTAGCCAGTCTCATCGAGCAGCGGCAGATAGTCGTAGGACACGACGTCGCATGCCGCTCCGGGATAGCGGTTCCAATACCAAGTGCCCCCGACGTCCCCTCCGCGCTCGACGATGCGGATGCTCTCGACACCGCGTTCGCGCAGCCGTGCGGAGGTCAGCAACGCGGAAAATCCTCCACCGATAAACAGGCATTCGACGGTGTCTTTGATCGGCTCGCGAGGATTGATTTCCCCAGCGTAGGGATCGATCTCGTACTTCGCGAGGTCGCCGGTCAGATCGGAGGTGTATTGTTTGGTGCCTTCCGGCCGGTAGCGGAGCCGTAAGTCGCGCTCCTCGGCGAACTTTTTCTTGATCGCGTCGTAATACTCCTGCGGGCGCCTCGCCCGGGAGAGCTGGGTTACCATACCGGTTTGCGGCTTTTCAACGTGCGAGTCGCTCAAAACTGATGCCTCCGTCTTTAGGGGAGAGGGGATCAAGCCATTAGAGCGGCGCGATGCCTCTCGCCATAGATTCCCAGGCCGTATGCGCTCAAAGGCGCCGAAGCTCTGGTTCCTAAGACAGCATTATCGTTACCACAAAATCCTCCTCTCATCACAGGGCATCGCACGGGACAGTGCGTCGCACCGGCGGATTCGAGCCGCTAGCCAGGCGGCCGCGGTGGGCGCGAACGAAAGAAGTCAGCGCAAATTCACGGGCTTGTGATGGTCAATGGTGAGTTCAGCCAGCGGCACGTTCCATTGACCGTAGTTCGGATTCGGGGTCAGGCGCATGTCAACGACCCCGGTTTTGCCCTGCCCAGTGACGTCGTAGTCGAGATACCATCCGCGGGTGTTGCCCGTGCGATGTTGTTCTTCGACCTCCTTCACCGAGCTGACCTCCCCGAGTTGCTCCTCGATCACAGGGCTGCTTTGTATAAAAATTTTACCGAAACTCTTAGCTTGCGCTGCCAGCGTCTCCCTGTTGTGAATCGTGTAGCCGACAAAGACGATCACGATCAGCGCGATGAGGACAAGGGCACCGGCTAAAGTACCTCGTTGACCAATGCTTTCACCGGACGTAGCCTGCGTGTCTTCGTTCGGACTTCCCATGTTGTTGCTCACGGAAGTTTCCTCCGTTCCTCGAAAGATTACGCTCCGCCGTATCTTACCCCACGATTCGACGAACGCCCAAACCGTCGTTATTCAGATTGCTTTCGCTTCCTTCTTCGCCTCCGCCAGTTACCACCGGAGGGAAGGAAGGCGTGGCTCAACAGTACTCCGATTGGTCTCAAGATAGCGATTTATGGCGTAATCTATACTTTGCCTCCTTTTAGACCGATGAGTGTAGCCCTGAAATCCGAGATCCAGTCTCCGAGCCAAGAGTACGAAGCGGGCAAATGGCTGGTCGCAGCTTCAGTCCTGTTGGGCACCTTTTTGTCTGTTATGGACGTCAGCGTGGTGAACATCGCGATGCCCCACATGATGGGCAGCTTCGGTCAGGATCTGCTGACCATCACGTGGGTGTCGACCGCCTACAGTATAGCCGAAATCATCATGATCACGATGACGGCCTTCTGGAGCACGCTGCTCGGACGCAAGCGCCTCTATCTTGCTTCGATGACGATCTTCACCTTTGGTTCGATTCTCGCCGGCACTTCGCAAACGTTCGCCCAGATGCTCTTTTACCGGGTCATCCAAGGCATCGGCGGTGGAACGTTGATTCCTGCGTCGCAGGCGATCACGCGTGAGAAATTCCCGCCTGCCGAACAGGGGATGGCGATGGCGCTGTACAGCATGGGGGTCATGCTTGCACCAACATTGGGTCCGGTATTGGGCGGATGGCTGGTCGACAGTTGGGGATGGCGCTGGATTTTCTACATCAACGTACCCTTCGCGATCGTGGGTATCCTGATGGTCAGCTCATTCGTGCAGGACCCGCCGTATCTCAAGCGCGGCTTCCAGAACATCGACTGGGGAGGCATCGGCCTTCTTACGGTAGGCCTCACCGCCCTCCAAATCGTTCTCGAGCGTGGGCAGGAGGTCGATTGGTTCGCCTCGAATTGGATCACAATTGGAACCAGCATAGCGGTGATCGCGATAGTCGGTCTGCTCGCATGGGAACTGATGCGGGATGAGCCGGTGGTTAACTTCCGGCTCTTTCGCAACCTTCGCTTGAGCACCGGTTCTGGAATGGGCGCCGTGATCGGGTTTGCCCTGTTCGGTTCAACCTTTCTGCTGCCTCAGGTCACTCAGGACGTACTCGACTATCCCGCCTACCGCTCGGGTCTGCTGCTCCTGCCTCGCGCGGCCGCGATGTTCTGCGTCATGCCGATCGTCGGATATGTTTACAACCGGGTGAGCCCGCGGCTTTTGATCGCGTTTGGCATGGGGATGCTCGCGACTGCGTATTGGGGGCTCGGCCACCTGCCGATCGGTGTTGGTTTCTCAAGTTTTATTCCCTACCTGATCGAAACCGGAGTCGGCACCGGATGCTCGATGGTAATCCTGAGCACGATATCGCTGAGTTCGATGCCGCCGGCCAATATGACCGCCGCGGCCGGGCTCTATACGCTCGTGCGCCGCGTTTCCGGGAATATCGCCTACGCGGTGCTTGCGACGTTGGTCGAACGGCGTTCCCAGGTCCATCGCGCGGTGCTCAGCGGAAATATCAGCCGTCTGAACAGCACGCTGGCTCAGTACGACTCGAGCGCGAACTCACGGCTCACGGGTTTCGGTGAAACCTCCGCGACCTTCCGCGCGCGCGATTTGGCGATGGTGAACGGAATCCTCAATCGTCAGTCGACCATGATGTCCTATGACGACGCCTTCACGCTGCTCTTCTGGCTTTTTCTACTGGCGCTTCCGCTTACGATGTTTTTGCCACGAAAAGGCGTTCCGACCGAATCGGCAGCCCACGATTCGCCGCGCCAGGATGCGGTATCGTCGATGAGCGAAGCCGAATGATGAAGTTTGGCGCCCCGGCCGGGAGTCGAACCCGGACTGTAGGTGCCCGGCTAAGCAACAAATGCCAGGGCGGCAAAGGAAACAAGCTCAAAGTCTGCCCTTCCATCTCCCTAGCCTTGGTTTGGGTGCGTCAGCTCGATTTGCGGCCAAACTTGCCAGGAATTATTTGGACAGCCGAATCGAAGACCGCGCGTTTGCTCAGCGTTTCCACTTCCGTATTTGGTTGCTCGCACCGCGTATCTCGCCGTCCGTTGGCTTCAGTTCAGCCTGCGCAGCGACGTCAGAAACGCGTCGACACATTCCCAAGGGGAGCTGCCTGGTCATGCACACATCGGGGGGCAAGGGTGGTTCTCTCGGCCCACGCTCACCGATACGCCCTCACGGCCTCTCAGCTGCATCATGCGGCGGTAAGCGGTTTGTTAACGAACGTAAAATGCTCTTGCATCCGCTCGCGAACCTCGTTCAGGTGGCGGCAGTATTGGTAGAAGCCGCCATTATAATTACCGTCCTGACGACGCTGGAACTCGCCCTCGAAGTTGTAATAGCCGGGCGTACACTCCTGGTTGAAGTTGGTCTTGCCGCGATGCTCGATGACTTCCTGCACCCACCATTCTTCCGACTTCGGGGTCACGTCCAACGATAGATAACCGTGATCGCGCACATATTTAATGCAGTCCGCGATGTACTCGCCTTGGGCCTGAGCGACGTCGGTAAAGTTGAACTGGAACGAGGCCTGCAGGCCACCCATGATGAACAGATTGGGGTACCCTTGCGATTGCACCCCCAAAAGCGTTCGCACACCGTCGCGATACTTGTCGCTCAAGTTCCGACCGTTGAGACCTTTCATTAGATTCCAAGTTCCGGT
>JASHZA010000071.1 GCA_030042765.1 Candidatus Binataceae bacterium
GGGTGTCGCGATTTCGCGCCCGATCTGCCGCGACATCTCCGCGATCCGCTCGACCAGCTCGGCGTTACGCGGCGTGCCGATCTCGTTGTACGGATAATCGCCGAGGCCGATCGCGATATGCCCGCCGCGCTCAAGCGTTGCGCCGACCAGCGGAAAGAGATTGCCGCCCACGCACATCACCGACCAATGGCATTGAAGATGCGCCGGGATGAAGTCAGCCATCGCCTGAAGGCCGCGCACCGTACCCGGATTTCCGGCGAAGAGTCCCGCTTCGCTCAATACAATTCCGGCGTAAAGCGGCGTCTCGAAGATGCCCGCATGCACGAAAGCTTCGGTGGTGCGGATGGCGCTGACGTTCCACAGCGCCATGTAGGGACGCACGCCTGACGCTCGGATCGTCTCGGCGAAGTAGCGCAGGGTCTTGGTCGGGTTCATGTAGACGGTGTCCTCGGTGAGGAAAGACTTGCGCCGAGCGTCCCAAACGTCGACATTGCTGGTTCCCATGTCGATTGGGGCGAAATCGGGCTTGGTCGCCGGATCCTTCGCCATCTCGATAATGTGGCTCATGCGGGCGTCGGCCGAGGGCAGGGTCCAGGCGCCGAGCGTTGGCATCACCAGCAGGTCGGTCTTGTCCTTGATGCGCCGCGCGGTGTCGGCATAGAGCTCAGCGTGTGCCGACGCGGCGCCGGTCTTGGGGTCGCGCGCATGGTAGTGAATGATCGAGGCACCCTCGCGCCAGCATTTTATTGCTTCTTCGCAGATCTCCTCGGGACTGAAAGGGACGTTCGCGTTGTGCTTGCGCGACGCGTATTCGTTGATGCGAACTTCGACAATGAGTTTTTCCATCGTCTCCTCGCGTTGCGCCTCGGCCGTCCGGCCGGTGGCGCACACCCATCACTTCTTGCGGCAGATGGTAAGGCCGTCAGACACTGGCAGCATCACGACATCGACCCGGCCATCGGTGACAAGGAAATCGTTGAGCTCGCGGATCGCGCGGGTGTCGGCGGTCTGGTTCCGCTGGTCAAGCACTTCGCCGTTCCACAAAACATTATCAATCAGGATTAGTCCGCCCGAACGCACGCGCTCGAGGATCTCCTCGTAATAGATGCGATAGTTCGCTTTGTCGGCGTCGATAAAGGCAAAGTCAATAGTTTGCGCGGCGGGCAAGGCGCGGAGCGTATCGAGCGCAGGGGCAATCTTCAGGGTGATCCGGCCGGCGAGCCCGGCCCGCTGCCAGTAACGCCGCGCGATCGCGGTCCATTCTTCGCTGACGTCGCAGCAGAGCAGACGTCCCTCGGGCGGCAGGGCGCGCGCGACGCAGATCGCACTGTAACCGGTGAAAGTGCCGACCTCGACAGCGGATCGGGCACCGATCGCGCGGGCGAGGATCGTCATGAGTGTGCCCTGCTCGGGCGAGATCTGCATCATGCTGATCCGGCCGAGTTTGCTCGCCGTCTCGGCGGCGAGTTCGTTCAGAATCGGGTCGGCGTTGTGGCCGTGTTTGACGACGTAATCGTACAGGGGTCCGTCGAGCGCGATGAATTTGCCGTCTGCAGTCATGCGCCTAAGGTAACGCGCGCAGCGCGTCTATGCGAGACTGCGAAGCCGCTAGAGCCCGATTGAGGCGAGTTCGCGCAACGCGCGTTCGAGATGGGTCGCCCCCCAATAGACGCGCCCGCAACGATCGCACAGCGCGAATTTTTCATGGGCGGCGTAGACGAAGGGCGGCACTCGCCGAACCACGACCTCGCGCGGCACTTCATGCAGCAAGTCGTTGCATGCGGAGCATCGCGTGAACGCATGTCGGCGCGCGTCGAAGGGAAAGCGCGCCATCACCTCGCGAATCTGGTCGCGGAAGAGGTGGCTTTGGATGTAGAGCACGTCGGGAGCGGTGCGCAGGCGTTTGTCGCGGGTCAGCATACGGCGTCCCTGCTCGCGCGCAAGCGCCAGCGCCTCGGCAGCGGAGAGCCGCTCCTCGCAGAGCACGTCGGCCCCCATCAGGCGAAGCCATTTCGCGAGCCGCACCAGCGTGCGGTCGGCGGCGAATTTGGGAACTTCAAGTGCTTCTTCCATCGCGGCGCATATAGTATAGCAGGCGTGCGGCTTCATCCGGGCCGGCGGCAACGCCACGAGGGGATCGGAAAACGCCGTAATCGAAAGTGGCGCCTTAAGCGTCGATGGGGCAGGGATGAAAGAGCATCCAGTTACCTTCCGGTCCGGCGAACTCACGCTCGAGGGTCTGCTGGCCAAGCCCGAAGGGCTAAAGCCGGTACGCGGCGGAGTCGTCTGCCATCCTCATCCGCTGTACGGCGGCTCGATGTACAACAACGTGGTTGACGCCGTACTGGAGGCGATGTGGAGTCTGGGATGGGCGACCTTGCGCTTCAATTTTCGTGGCGTGGGCCAGAGCGAGGGCGAGCACGGCGGCGGCTCCGGCGAAGCCGATGATGCGGTTGCAGCCGTGGAATTTCTCACCGCTCAGGCGGGCGTACAGTCGGACGCGCCGGTGCTGACCGGATACTCGTTCGGTGCGATGGCGGCGATGACAGCCGCTCAGCTAATCAAGAATCTTGGCGCCCTCTTGCTGGTGGCGCTGCCAATCCGGATGGCCGACCCCGCGACGCTCAAGACCCTTGGCAAGCCGATCATGCTGGCCGCCGGCGACAACGACACCTATTGCCCGGCGGCACAACTTCAGGCGCTACATAAGGACCTGGGACCGCAATCGCAGATCAAAATCATCGAGGGTGCCGACCATTTCTTCGGCGGCTACGAAGAGGAGCTGGCGCAGGCGATCGGTGCGATGCTGAAGACAGCGTGAGTTGCCCCGCACGTTCGCATCTGGCTCAAGGCGCCGTTAGCCTTTGTGGGTTCTTTTCACCAGCGATCCTCGGCTGCCGTGCGGCTTGCCAGATAGCATGGAATGGGTCGCCGGGCTCGCTGCCCGCCGCGTCGATTATCGCGCGAATCGTCGCGGACATGTCGCCATGATGCGCCCGCTCGATGGCGGCAAAGTTTGGCAAGTCGTGGAAATAGATCAGGTAGTCGAGCAGGACGGCATTATTGAGTGTCTGCTGGTCGAGGTCGAAGCGCTCCAGCCCCGAAAGCTTTGGTTTAAGTTTGGCGTAGTCGGAGCCGATCTCGGCAAAAAGCTTCACGCGGCGCTTGAGAATTTCTTCGTGCGGCAGGCCGCTGCCGTAAAGCGCGAGTAACCGCGCCTGCTCCTGCAAGAGGAAAGCTGCGAATTTCATGTCGCTCTCGTAAACCCCGCGTGCCGCCCCCGCGCTGGCTGAGTCGGCCCCATCGGTCGCGCTGAAGAAGTCGATGGCACCACGGGTGCCGACCCAAGTCGCCGCCGACTCGTCGAACATCACGTCGCTGGCGAGAAAAAACGTGCGATGGAAGAGTTCATGGATAATCACCCCCGCCAATTCGACTCGGTCGAGTTGGAGCAGGTTTGACAACAGCGGGTCGTTGAAGAAACCCAGGCTGGAGAACGCGATGGCGGGGCGCACATAGGTGTCGAAGCCTCTGGCCTCCATAGCGGCTGCTTCGGCCCGCGCGGAAGCCTCATGGAAGTAGCCGCGATAGGGGACATTGCCGACGATGGGGAACCACCATGTGTAGGGCGTCAGCGACTCGCGAGGCGCCGCCATCACGATCCATACGATCGCGCCCTGGTCGACCCGGGTGACGGTCTCATAGGCATCACCGACGTTGAGGCCAAGGCGGCCGGCAGCAAAATCGCGCACCGCCAAGACGGTTTCGAGTTTAGCGCGTTCGTCTGCGGGCAAATCTTCGCGCGCCAATACGCGGCTGATGGGCTTGCGATTCCATAGCAGGCGCCCTTCCTCCCAGGCGGCGCGCGCGACATAGCTCACGTCGCATCCCGCCAGCATGATCATCATCGCGCCGAGAATCAGGGCCAGTGCCGCGCTACGGGGGCGCGGCGTCGATTGGTGATTCATCGGGAAGAAGACAGGCGGCGGCCGCCGCTGCCGGCGGATTCGTTCGCCGCGGCGTACTGAAGCTCGAAGAGCCGGCGGTAGATTCCCGGGTGCTTCAGCAACTCCTCGTGGGTTCCGCTCTGGCGCAGCACGCCGTTGCTGAGGACGAGAATCCGGTCGGCGCGCTCAATGGTGGAGAGGCGATGGGCGATGATGAGGGCGGTGCGGTGGGTGAGGAGTTCGTTGAGCGCGAGTTGGATCAGCCGTTCGGTCTCGCTGTCGACGCTCGAAGTCGCCTCGTCCATCACGAGGATCTGCGCATCGTAGGCGAGGGCGCGGGCGAAGGAGAGCAACTGGCGCTGGCCGGCGGAGAGGTTGGCGCCGCGCTCGTGGATTTGCTCGTGCAGCCCCGCCGGCATCCGATCGACCAAGCCCAGTGCTTGAGCGCGAGCCAGCGCCTGGCGCACTGCGTTCTCGCCGAGGTCGTCGCGGCCGAGGCGGACGTTGTCCATGATATCTTCGGCGAAGAGAAAGACGTCCTGCTGGACGAGGCCGATCGCGCGGCGCAATCCGCGCAGGTCCCATTCGCGCACGTCAATGCCGTCGACCAGGATGCGGCCGGAGGTCACGTCGTAAAAGCGGTTGAGCAGCTTGATGATCGTAGTCTTGCCCGAGCCGGTCGCGCCGACAATTGCAACCTTCTCGCCCGGCTCGACGCGAAAATTCAGGTCACGCAAGACCGGTTCTCCGCGGCGGTACTCGAAGGTCACATGTTCGAAGGAAATCGCGCCGGCCCTGCCCTCGGTCCGCCGCGGCTGGGGCGGGCTTGCGATCGATTCCGGCGTCTCCATCAAAGCCTCGATCCGTTCCGCGGAGGCCAGCGCCGATTGCATCGTAGTGTATTTGGACGAGACGTCGCGCAAGGGGTTGAAGAAGCGCTGGGCGTAGTCGAAGAAGGCGACCAGCGTGCCGAGCGTCAGCATCCGATGGATGACTTGGCCGCCGCCCGCCCACAGGATGAGCGCAACGGTGACGGCGCTTAAAGTCTCGACGCTCGAATAGAGAATCCCGTCATAGATATTCGAGACCGTTTGGACCTCGCGGCTTTGCCGGTTGAGCTCGTCGAACTCGCGCCAGCTCTCGCGTTCGCGGGTGAAGAGCTGGATCACCGCCATCCCGCTTAACGCCTCGGACAGGTAGGCGTTGAGTGCAGCCAGCCGTTCGCGAATCTCGCGATAGACCGCGCGCATCCGCACGCGGAAAAAATTGATGATCAACATCAGCGGCGGTACCGCGCACAACGACCATGCGGCCAGGCGCGCGTTAGCCACGAACATGATTGCGACAATCCCGCTGAGCGTCAGCAGGTCGATGAAGAGAGTCAGTGAACCCGCACTGAACATCTCATTGATGGCATCGATGTCGGTGGTCATCCGGCTGACAAGCCTTCCGGCAGGCGTGCGATCGAAGAACGCCATCGGCAGCCGTTCGACATGGCTGAAGAGCGCCATGCGTAGGTCAGACAGGGTGTACTGAGCAACCATCATGGTCAAATAGAACTGGCCATAGAAAGTTATGACTTCGCCCAGCAGTAATACCAGGTAGACGGCCCCCATCAGCAGAAGGCCATGTCCAGGCCAGAGCGCGAGGACCGATTTGAGCCACGCCGGTGGCCCGCTCCGGCGCGGGGCGAGAAAGGAATCGATCGCGAGCTTGAAGATGTAGGGCTGGGCGAGCGCGAACAGCGTGTTGAGCGGCATCAACACCACTGACATCCAGAAGAGATGCCGGTAGGGGCGAACGTAGCTCCACACCCACTTGAGGAGCCTGACGTCGTAGACGCGTCCGAGCTGTTCTTCGGCTGCGACTTGCATCGGCCTAGTAGCGGGCGAGTTCTTCCTCGAGCAGTTGGCGGCGGAAAAGTTCGGCGTAGACGCCTCGGCGCGCCATCAACTCTTCATGCGTACCGCGCTCGGTAACGGCGCCTTCCTCGAGCACGACGATTTCGTCTGCGTCGCGAACGGTTGAGGCGCGATGCGCGACGACGATCTGTGTACGGCCCTTGACGTTTTCGCGCAGGCTGGTCAGGACAGCCTTCTCGGTCTCGGTATCGACGCTGGAGAGCGCGTCGTCGAGGGCGACCACCACGGGATCGTAGGTGAGCAGCCGCGCGATCGTGACGCGCTGCTTCTGTCCGCCGGAGAGCGACATCCCGCGCTCGCCGACAATAGAATCGAGTCCGTGCGGCATCACCGC
>JASHZA010000072.1 GCA_030042765.1 Candidatus Binataceae bacterium
ATGCCTCACCCTACAACAGAGTAGGCTTGCTGCTAAGGGTGAAATATTTCACCACCCCTTTCCCTTGCGATTCCTTCTACATCACCTCGCCATCGCGTCTGGTCGATACCCTATTTTGCCCCTTCGCCGTGCCGAAGAAGCTGACCCGGCGTCGCTCCGGTGCAATCGCCCTCCTCGAACGTCACTTCGCCGTTGACCAGGGTCGCGTGGTATCCCTTCGCGCGCTGGACGCGCCGCCATTCGTCGCCCGGGAAGTCGTGTACCACCTCCATCGGCTCGATCTTCAGGCGCTCGAGGTCGTAAATCACGACGTCCGCCGCCGCCCCTTCGACCAGGGTGCCGCGGTTCTTGAACCCGGCGCACATGGCAGGATGCGCACTCAGGCGGAAATGCGCCTCTTCGAGCGACATCACCGGATTTTCACGTACGAACTTGATCAGCATCTCGGTCGGGTAGCGGCCGCCGGTGAAGAACTTGGTATGCGCGCCGCCGTCTGACACCCCAAAAATCGCCATCGCATTCGAATGGATTACTTCCGACATATGATCGACGCGGACGTTGAGCGGCGGCGTATAGAATTCCGTATTCAGCCCATCTGCCACCGCGATATCTAGCATCGCGTCCACCGGATGTTTGTTCTCCATCTGCGCGATTTCGCCGACTTTCAGATTCTCGTATTTCTTAAGCTCAGGCCGCCGGCATTCGATCACAAAGATGTCCGCGACGTTATTCGTGATCACGCCCGACTGAACCACCTGGCGCAGTTCCGGCCGGCGCTCCGGGTCCGATAGTTTGAGCAGCCGATCCTCGATCGATCCGGTCGTGCATTCGCGCCACGCCGGCGAGTCGTCCCACAGGTTCCAGTCCTTGAACGTGAAGGTGAAGCTCTGCTCGAGCATCAGGCCCTGTCCGTAAACGCGGATTCCGCGCTTGACGCAGCTCTCGAGCCATCGCAACTGTTCGCGAAAACGCTCGGGATAGGCGTCGTTGATCAGGACCACGTTGTAGAGAATCGGCCGGCCCGCCGCCGTCGCCAGCTCTTCGAAATGCTTCTCCGAATGGTTCATCGCGGCCACGTAGTCGCCTGCCGCATCCGGCACATAGGTCATCTGAATGAACCCCTCGTTGCGCTCGCCGAGCACGCCCGCGAGCGCCAGCGCGGTCTCGTCCGCCATCAGGTCGGTGACCATCGGCGTGCCGTCGAAGTCGGCCTGTACGCTGTTGCGGCCCAGTCGCTGCGCCGACCATCCGCACGCGCCGTGGTCCATGGCGTTGCGCACAAGTTGCTTCATCGTCTCGGTCTCGGCCGCGGTCGGCTTGCGCCCCGACTTCGCGTCCTCCAGTCCCATCGCCCAGATCATCACCGGCGCCATCGGCACGAACGGCAGCATGTTCACGCCCTTGGGATGGCGCTCGACGCTGTTGAGGAATTCAGGATAAGTCACCCAGTCCCACGGCAGCCCCGCCTTCATCGAGGCGTAGGGGATCGCTTCGGTGCGCGTCATCGTCAGCATCGAGCGATCGCGCAACTCAGGCTTGACCGGCGCGAAGCCGAAGCCGCAATTACCGATCACGACGGAAGTGACGCCGTGCCAGCTCGAGATCGTGCAATAAGGGTCCCAGAAAAGCTGGGCGTCATAATGGGTGTGCAGGTCGACGAAGCCCGGCACCACGTTCATCCCGGCGGCGTCGATTACCTTTCTTCCCTCGTGCCCCTTGAGCTTCCCGATCTTCGCTATCTCGCCGTCCTTGATCCCGACGTCAGCCTGGTATCGCGGCATCCGGGTGCCGTCGATGACCACGCCGCCCCTGATGACTACGTCGAATTCTGCCATGAGATTTCTCCTTGGTTGAGGCCTGCTTCGCGCGAAACCTTCTTTACCCAAGCTCCAGCAACCATACTGCTTTGAACGAATTTCCACCACTGTGCGAGCCCGCCGCCACTCCATGGGCCTTCGGAAAGAATCTTGGATTGTGCGTCACTTCGGGTAAGAACGGGTCGCTCTGCGTCACGCCCTTCGCTCGTGCCCGCAGGGACGTCGCGTCGGGCTTTGCTTCGGGGACGATTTTCCGGAAGTGGGAACTGATTAATAGTTTCGTGGGGGAACTGATAGACGGCAGGGTGGGTGGATTGTCAAGGGAGAATTCTTTCACATACAAAGAGTTAATGGGGGAGAAAAAAGCGGCGCGGAAGACCCGAGACTTGCTCGAGCTCTTCTACCCGATTCACTACAAAGCCGGGATGGCGCTCGAGGACGCGATGCGCGGCGGGGTGCTGACGCGCAAACAGGTGGCCGTGCTGTGGCTGCTACGCGCGGAAGGTGGGCGCCGCACCGGCGTCCGGCGCAAGGACATCGAGCGCGCGGTCAAATCCTGGTTCGAGATCAGCAGTTCAGCGATCACAAAATCGATCCGCAAAATGGCGCGCGCACCACTCAAGCTGGTCGAGATGGTCGAATCTCCTGATTCTGGAAGGGAAAAGCGCGTCTTCCTGACCCTACGCGGCGAGGCCTTCATCGCGACAATGGTCAGCCGCGGCGAAAGCTTTCTTCGGGAGATCGTCGAGCAACTCCCGGATGACGAGGTCGAGCGCGGTATCGAGTTTCTCCGCAACTCGATCTCCGCGCTCGAGACCGTGCGTCCCCGCCGCGATGGCGCCGGCCCGGCTTCTCCGCGAACCATGCGTCGGTCGCACCGCTCGGCCTCCCGGCGCGGCCCGGCCTAAATGCGTTTCAGGGAGCTTGAAACCCCATCCGCTGTGGGGTTCAATGCCGCGTAAGGCATGGTGGGGATGGTGACGAGGACAAGGCAGGGCCAAACAAAGGCCGCTCAGGGCGCTTCCCGCCGCTCGACGCCTGCCGTACTGGTGATTCACGGTCCCAATCTCAACCTGTTGGGCACGCGTGAGCCCGAGATCTACGGCCGGACCACGCTCGCAGAAATCGACCGGCAAATCGTTGAGCTCGGCCGCGAACTTGGAATCAAAGTTGAAACCTTCCAGTCAAACAGCGAGGGTCAGATAGTCGACCGAATTCAGGACGCGGGCGCGGAGATCGATGTTCTGATCATCAATCCGGCCGCGTATACCCATACTAGCGTGGCTATTCGTGACGTTATCAGCGCAGTCGAGGTGCCGGCGATCGAAGTGCACCTGTCCAATGTCCACAAGCGCGAGGCATTCCGCCATCATTCGACCATCGCAGACATAGCCGAGGGCCGGATTATGGGTTTTGGCGCGGACGGCTACCTGCTCGCTCTGCGCGCTGCCAGCAGGCTCATTTGTGCCAAACGGAAAAACCCTTGAATCGCCGCCGGATCGCGGCAAGCCGGTTGGAAATGAACTGGCCAGAGTTTGAACGGAGCAGACAACCCGGAGCCAGATGGACGTTCGAGAAATAAAGGCGCTGCTGGTCCTCATGCAGCAATACGGCTTGGTCGAACTCGAAATCGACGACAAGAAAAAGGGCAGGGTGCGCCTGGTTCGGGGCGATGCCTCCGGGCTGGGTGCGGCGGCCGGCAACCATCCAGTGCCGCCCGCATCCAGGCCTTCGGCACCGGTCGCGGCCGCGCCCGCACCGGTCGTGCCCGCAACCCATGGGCGTGCAGCCCAGCCACCGGCGCTGGCGGAAAATCAGCGTTTCCTCACTAGCCCGATGGTGGGCACGTTTTATCGCGCGGCCTCGCCCGACGCCGCTGTCTTTGTCGAGGAAGGGACCGCGGTGCGCAGAGGCCAAACTCTCTGTATCATTGAAGCCATGAAGATGATGAACGAGATCGAGGCCGAAACCGCGGGACGGATCGTGAAAATACTGTGCGAAAACGCGCAGCCCGTCGAGTACGGCCAGCCGCTGATGGTGGTTGAGATAGCCTGAGGGGGCCATCATGTTCAAAAAACTACTGATCGCAAACCGCGGTACGATCGCAATCCGGATAATCCGGGCATGTCACGAGCTGGGCATCAAGACCGTCGCGATCTACTCGACCGCAGACAAGGACGCGCTGCACGTACGGATGGCGGATGAAGCTGTTTGTATCGGGCCTGCGGCAGCCGAGGACAGCTATCTGAATATACCTGCGGTCATCAGCACCGTTTTGACGTACGGTGCGGATGCGGTGCATCCCGGTTACGGCTTCCTCTCCGAGAACGGTGACTTTGCCGAAGCCTGCCGGCGTTCGGGGGTGAATTTTGTCGGACCGCGCGCCCGGCACATCCGGCTCATGGGCGACAAGCCCCGCGCGCGAAGGATAATGAAACGCGCGGGAGTGCCAATTTTGCCCGGCAGCGAAGGAACGGGCGTAACCGAGTTGCGCGAGGCGCAGGCGGATGCCAAGCGTCTGGGTTTTCCGGTGCTGATCAAGGCCGCCGCGGGCGGTGGTGGCAAAGGCATGCGCGTCGCGCGCGACCCGCAGGAACTCGCCAGACTTTTCCCGCTGGCGCGCGCGGAGACCGAGGCGGCGTTCGGATCGCGAACCATGTATCTCGAAAAATATCTGGAGCGCGCGCGCCACGTCGAATTCCAAATCCTGGCCGACAATAACCGCAACTTGATCCATCTGGGCGAGCGCGACTGCTCGATTCAGCGGCGCCATCAGAAGCTGCTCGAGGAAGCCCCGTGCCCGGTGATGACGAAGCGCCTGCGCGAAAAGATGGGCAAGGCTGCGGTCCGCGCGGCGCAGGTCGTTGGCTATTCCAACGTTGGCACCGTCGAGTTCCTGCTTGCGCCCGACGGGCAG
>JASHZA010000073.1 GCA_030042765.1 Candidatus Binataceae bacterium
GCCGTCGAGCGGGGCGAGGCGGAAGACCTGGCCGCCCGGCGCCTGGAAGAAGAAGCGCGTGGGATCGGGAAATTCGACCGGACGCACGCCGAAGGCCTGAAGCTTCGCCTTCCATGCCGCGGGATCGTCGACCTTCAGTTCCATCCACGTAGCGCGCAGATGCTCGGCTTCGGAGAGGCATTCGGCGGCGGGGCCGAAGAACAGCCCGAGGACGAAGCCGCCGTCGAATTCGTAGAGGTCGAGATCGGGTTGCGGACTCACCATCGGCTTGCATTTGAGCAAGCCGGCGTAGAACTCGCGGGTGCGTTCGCGGAGTTCGCTGGGGACGTTCATCTTGAGGTGGTTGCCGATCGTGACCATCGAGGCGCCCTCCGGCGAATGGTTTGTGAAGACGCAAGCCGTGTGAGGCATAGCGCCACCGCGGCTCGCGGGTCAAACGGTGGCTTGCGTGCAAGCCGCGAGGCTGCAAGATTCGCCGCGATGTGGCGGATCACGGAAGCGTCGTACGCGATTATGAGGCCGATCCTCTTGTCGATCGACGCCGAACGGGCACATCGAATCACGCTGGCGACTCTCGCGCGAATGCCCTCGATGGCGCCCTCGGTGGACCCGCCAGAGCTTCATACCACCGTGTTCGGCGTTTCCTTTTCGAGTCCGGTCGGGCTGGCCGCAGGCGCCGACAAGGATGCGCGCGCGGTAGCGGCCTGGAATACGCTCGGGTTCGGATTCGCAGAAATCGGTACGATTACGCCGTGTCCGCAGGCGGGGAATCCGCCGCCGCGGATTTGGCGGCTTCCCGAGCATCGCGCGCTGATCAACCGGCTGGGATTTCCGGGCGAAGGCATGGAAGCAGTCGCACCGCGGATCGAGCGGGCGCGCAGCCGCGGGTTGCGGATGCGGATCGGGCTGAATTTCGGTCCGAACAAGGACACCCCTCCGCAACGGGTGGCGGCGGATTATGCAACGCTGATGAAAAGGCTGGGCGGAATGGCGGATTTCGTCGTGGTGAACCTGTCGTCGCCGAATACACCGGGGCTGCGCGAGTTTCAGGCGCCCGAGCGGATGCGCGCGATCGTCGCGGCGGTTCGCGCCGAGGGGGAGCACACCCCGCCGCTCCTGTTAAAGATCGCTCCCGACCTCGAACTGCCGATGCTGCTGGAGATCTCCACCGCCGCGATCGAGCTGGGCCTTGGCGGAATCGTCGCGACCAACACCACGGTCAAGCGCGAGGAGGTGGGCGTGCGTTCGGCGCTCGCGGGCGGGCTCAGCGGCGAACCGCTCAGGGCGCAGACGAGAGAAGTGATCGCGCACATGTACAGGCATACGCGCGGCCGAATTCCCATAATTGGCGTTGGCGGGATCACGAGCGCCGAGGACGCCTACGCGCATATCCGCGCGGGCGCGAGCCTCGTCGAGTTGTACACCGGGTTCGTTTACGGCGGGCCTCGGGTCGTACGCGACATCCGCGAGGGATTGCCGCGCTTGCTCGCCCGCGACGGATTCCGCTCTATTAGCGATGCGGTCGGGACCGCGGCTTGAGCGTAAATTTGTGCGGGTGGCCTCGACACGCCGGAGGTGCGATGGATTCCCAAACCGACGCTGCGGAATTTCTGGTCGATGCGAAGTGGCTCGCGGCGAATCGCCGGAACGTGGTGCTCATCGACACCCGCGCACCCGCCGATTACTGGGCGGGGCATCTGGAGGGCGCTCTCAATTTCGATCCTTTTCCGTTTCATCACAGCGACACCAGCGAGGCCGGCTTGCGCGACTTTCGCGGACAGCTCGCCTGGATTTTCTCGGCGCTCGGGATCACCGGCGGCGAAACCGTTGTGTTCTACGAGAACGACTCGGGGATGCGCGCAACGCGCGGCGCATGGGCGCTCGAATACATGGGCCATCGCGCGGTCCGAATCCTGGACGGCGGAATCAAGCTCGCCGGCAGTGAGCCGCTCGTTACGAGTGCGCGGCCAGTGATGCCCACGAATTTCCAGGGCGCGCCGCGTGAGGACGCGATCGCTTCGCGCGATCATATCGTTGCGCGAATCGGACGCCGCGACACGCAGATCTTCGACGTGCGCACGGACGAGGAATATTACGGCGAGCGTGTGCGGGCGCGGCATGGCGGCGCGATTCCCGGTGCGATCCATCGCGACTGGACGCATAACGTCGGCCCGGACGGCGCGTTCAAACCGGCTGCGCAATTGCGCGCGGAGTTCGAAGCGCTCGGGCTCGATCCGAATCGCGAGATAATCCCCTACTGCCAGGGCGGCTACCGGTCGGCCAACGCTTACGTGGCGCTGAGGGTCGCGGGCTATCCGCTTGTGCGCAACTATCTGGGCTCGTGGGGCGAATGGGGTAATCGCGACGATCTGCCGATCGAACTGCCGCGCCGGCGCGTCGCACGAAGGTAGATGGCGCGACTAATCCTGGTAACCGGGTTCGCGCCCTTCGGCGGCGAGCACACCAATCCGTCGTGGGAAGTGGCGGAGCGCCTTGACGGGACGGAAATCACGGACACCACGGTCAAGGCGTTGCGCCTGCCGGTCAATTGCGGCCGCGCGGCAAGGCTTGTAAGTGAGGCCATCGAAGGATTGCGGCCGCGGGCGGTGCTCGGGCTGGGACAGGCGGGCGGACGACCCGCGCTATCGGTCGAAAAGGTTGCGATCAACGTTGCCGACGGGCGCGCAAGCCGCGAGGTGGACGGCGGTGTACAAGGAAAGCCGGTGGTCCGCGGCGGTCCCGACGCGTACTTCTCGCGATTGCCGGTCGCGGAAATCCTGCGGACGCTCAAGAAGCGCGGAATCCCCGTCGGATTGTCGCTCAGCGCAGGCGTCTACGTCTGCAACAGCGTCATGTATGCGGCGCTCCATACGCTGCGGCGGCGGCGCGATGTTCCCGCCGGCTTCATCCATCTGCCGTACGAGGCGGCGCAAGCGGTGCGTCATCGCGCGGCCGCGAGCATGTCGGCGGAAGTGATGGCGAACGGGATCGAGTTTGCGCTCGAGGTGATCGCGCGCCGGCTGTAGAGAATTGCGGACGCGGTAGAGAGCGCCGCGTCCGCAATGTTGGGTGGTGCCGCCTATTTTATCGCGACCGCGTTGGGCGGTGACGCGATCCCGCCGACCAAATGCAGCGGCACGGATACCAGCATGAACTCGTAGCGTTTGTCGCCCGCGCAATCCGCCGCCAGTTTCTCCAGGTTGAACTGTTCACCGAGCGGCAGGCCGAGCAGGGAGAGCGTGCGGTAATGCAACGCGCCGTTGTCGCGGAAATCCCACGGCCATGGTTCGACGGCCGGGCAGTCGGTGCCAATCGCGGCGACACGGTTGTCCCACAGCCACGCCACCATTTCGCGGCTGTCGTCGACACCGCAGGCTTTAAGCTTGTTGAGCGGCGCCATCTCGCGTTTCTGTGCTGGCGACGCACCGAGGTATGCCTGCATCCAGCCCGTGCGCACGAGCAGGATCGAACCGGGCTTGAGCTCGGTGGATTGCGCGGTGAGCGCCTGCTTCAGATCGTCGAGGCTGTAGCGCTCGTCGTTAAGCGGATTGACCGGACGCCCCTTGTCGGCGCGAAAGCGAAATGCATCGACCAGAACTCCGCGGCCGACGAAGCGGTCGGCCCAATTGTGAATTCCGAGTTTCGCGCTTTGCTTGATCTGGTCATTGGTCACGCCGTTGTAGAAGGCCCGCGCGTT